>CAUHTB010000054.1 GCA_959608595.1 uncultured Veillonella sp.
GTTACGGCCCTTGTTATTCTTGATTTCTTAGGAGATATTGACCATGAACTTAGATGAAGTACGCGTTAAGATTAACGATATAAACGACCAAATGCTCGCCCTCTTCAAAGAGCGCATGGAACTCTCCAAGGATGTTGCGGCAGCGAAAAAAGAAATGAACAAGGCTATTTACGATGCCAAACGAGAACGAGATATCCTCGACAAAGTAACTCGAGATGCAGGCCCAGACCTCGACCTATACGCACGCCGTTTCTTCGAAGCATTATTCAGCTTGAGCCGTACATATCAGTCTGAACAATTATTCCAAGATAATGAGTTCACTGTTAAAATGAAAAAGGCTATTGAGCAGTCCCCTACACTACCTCCACAACGTGGCAGCGTAGCTTGTGCGGGCGTCTTCGGTAGTAATGCGCAAGTGGCGTGCGATAAATTATTACCACTCAGCCAAATTCACTATGTAACAGGCTTCCGTGCTGTATTCGACGCTGTTGAGTCTGGAGAATGTCAATTCGGCGTATTACCTATCGAAAACAGCTCCAATGGTTCTGTAAAAGAAGTATATGACCTTCTAGAAGATCGTAAATGCTATATCGTACGCGGTACTCGCCTATGGATTTCTCACGATTTACTCGTGAAAAAAGGCACAAAACTAGAAGATATTCACACTATCATCTCCCATCCTCAAGCGTTGGGCCAATGCAGTCACTTCCTAGAAAAATTAGAAGGCGTAGAATTGCGCTCCTTCGATAACACGGCTCGTGCAGCCCAGCTCGTAGCGGCTAGTGACGACCCAGGTGTGGCAGCTATTGCAGCTCCTCAATGTGCCGACTTATACAATTTATCTCCATTGATGCGCAATATCCAAAATAGCGATAACAACTATACGCGCTTTATCTGCATCAGCAAGGACTTCCATGTATACCCAGGAGCTAATAAAATCTCCGTGGTAACTACAGCAAGCCATGCTCCAGGTGGCCTTGGTACATTACTTACCAAGTTTGCAAACATCGGCGTAAATCTTACCAAACTTGAGTCTCGCCCGATTGTAGGTCATAACTTTGAGTTCTTATTCTACCTCGACTTAGAAGCATCCCTAGCAGATCCTAAGGTATTGTCTGTTCTAGCAGAGCTACACACATCACAAGATAAATTCCGCTTACTAGGCAATTACCCTGAAAACTAATATACTTATATGTACTAGTCTCTATAAGAACATATATAGTACAATACATATAGTTATAAAACTTCAATGGCTAATAGGTACCAGCCTATTAGCCATTCTATGTATATTGACCTAGGAGGTCCTATGAAATTTGGTTTACTTGGCCGTACGTTGGGCCATAGCTTCTCCCCTCGCATTCACAGTGCACTAGGGAATACAAACTACGAATTATTTGAGTGCGAACCGAGCCAACTACAAGAGTTCTTCGCGGATCCAGAATTACAAGGTATCAATATCACTATCCCATACAAGGTAAATGCCCTTGAAGCTTGTGATGTTTTGGATCCTCGTGCCGAACGCATCGGTTGTGTAAATACAATGGTTCGCAAGGATGGCAAATGGCACGGCTATAATACAGACTACGATGGTTTCGTGTTTACCCTACAACATGCTGGCATCGATGTATCTGGCAAGGAATGTATCATTCTTGGCGATGGTGCTTCCTCTGCTACTGTTCACGTAGCTCTCGAAGATTTAGGTGCTAAAAATATCGTTCATTTATCTCGCAAAACGGCTCCATTCTATGGTGATGCGCCAAACTATTATGAAACAGCGCAGATTATTATTAACTGTACCCCTATCGGCATGTATCCTCATAATCCAGCCAATCTCATCGATATTACACAGTTTTCTAAATTGGAAGGCGTTGTAGACCTCATCTATAATCCACGCCGTACAATTTTACTGTTACAAGCAGAAATGATGGAAATTCCTAATTGTGATGGCTTGCCATTCCTTGTAGCACAAGGTGTTGAGGCGGCTAACCATTTCCAAGGTGAAAGCTTTGGCACGAAAGAAATCGAGCAAATCTTGTGCGACATACGTCGCGAAAAGGAAAATATCATTCTCATCGGTATGCCTGGTGTAGGAAAAACTACAGTCGGTAAAGCGCTCGGTGAAGAAATGGGCCGTACCTGCGTTGATGTGGATCATGAGTTAGAAAAAGAAATTGGAGCCATTTCCACATACATTACAGAACAAGGGGAACCAGCATTCCGTGAAAAAGAAGCGGAAATGATTGCAAAATTCGGTACCCAAACAGGTCTTATTATTTCCACTGGCGGCGGCTGTGTAACAGTTCCTAAAAACTTCGCACACTTACGTCAAAACGGTCGTATTTACCAATTAACACAACCTGTAGAAAAACTATCTACCACCGGCCGCGTACTCTCTAGTGGCGGTATCGAGCGCTTACGCGAGCTCGAAGAAATTCGTACACCAATGTATGAAAGCTTCGCTCAATGCATAATAGAACATAACCGCAATGCACCAGAAACAGTAGCAGCTATCCTAGAAGACTTCGAAGCAAACTTATTATAAGAGCCTGTATATCACATTTGTAAAACCCTTTACAGATAAATGGCTAAGAGCATCTACATCTGAATTAGTAAGAGCCTCAATAGCTTTATAAGTAAATGCATTTACATCTGTGTTTCTAGATAAAACTAAAACTCATATTTTAACTTCATAGATATAGTACTAAAAGCAGTAGTTATTCCTAAGATAACTACTGCTTTTTTATATGTACTATTAATTATAGGTATTTGTAGAAAACTACATTTGCAATTACAATGTAATTACAAATGGAATTGATTAACGTAAATACCTTTTAATATAAAATCAACAATATGACCAATGAATTACAGTCACAGGTCAAAAGAATACTAGGAGAGATACTATGAAAACCGTAAACCTACAAGTCCGCATCAACGAAGAGCTAAAACAGGAAGTATCTAGCATATTAAAGGCACAGGGCCTATCCTACACCTCTATGCTAGACGCACTATTTCGTCAAATTATAAAAGAACGTCGTATCCCATTTGCCATTGCTTTACCAACAACTCCTACCGAAAAAACACCAACGCCAAGTACACTCAAGAATGACGGCACCTACGAACAACCCCAAACAACATTAAAAGCCTCGGACACTACAAGTACATATGGAGCTAGCCCCTCAAATGAGATAAACATAGCCTTCGATACAATCGATAAAACGGGCGTGCTTAACATTCGTATTAACCCTAAAGTAAAAACACTTACTGCAGCAATCTTAAAAGAAATGGGATTAACTATATCTCAAACTATAACACTTGTATCTAAGCAAATACAATTTGCTAAAGATATTCCTCCAACTATTCATCGCCCTGAATGGATTGATGCTATAAATGATGATTTATGGACAAAAGAAGAGTTCAACAAAAGAATAGAAATAGGTCTTAATCAGGCTGAAAATGGAATAGGTGAATCTGCAGAAAAAGTCTTTAATGAACTTCTTAAAGATTTATAAGTGTGGAGGTTAAAATGAGATATACAATAATTTTGACCCCTACAGCTAAATCTGACATAGTAAGTCTTAAAATTTCATTAGTTCAACAACTTATAGATCAAGCTGTTATCAGAAAAGAATTAGAGTTAATCTATGAGAAAATATCTTCATTAACTGTATTTCCTGAACGATATCCCATTGTAAACAGTAAGACAAAATTCAGAAAATTATCATATAAAAAATATCTAATTCTATATAAACTCATCAATAATTATATTTATATTATCTATATTCGACCATCTCGTATGAATATATTACAGGAAATACAAAACATATAAAAAAGTCGGCTTTCGCCGACTTTTTTAATGCACTTTTACCCGTTTATGTTGTTGTTCATCGAAGACGCCATCTACATCAATGGTATCGAGGATACGCTTTAATTCATGAACATCAATTTGACCTGGTGCTGATGCTTTGCCAGCAGAGGCAAATGTCATAGCATTACCAAATAGAGCGCCTGCAGTACGTGTAACAGCACCTAGTGGACCCATAGCCATCGTAATGATTGGGTCAGATGGATACAAGGCTTTAACTTCAGCCGTTGCTTCAAGGAGGGTTAATACATCCCCTGTTGTATTAGGCATAACAGCCATCTTTGGCACGTCGGCTAAGAATTCTTTCATTTGAAGAAGACGATTTACAATAACTTCATGACTTGGTGTTCCATTAAAATCATGATTACTCATGATAATTGTAATGCCATGTACCTTAGCAAACTCAATGGTCTTGAGCATTCTATCTTGATCAAAGAAGAGTTCAATATCAATAGCATCTACCAATCCAGTAGGAATGATGCGCTCTAACATAGTGAAGTAGTCTTGTGAAGAAATGGATTTCTCCCCACCTTCACCTTTCGTGCGCCATGTAAATAACAAGGCACGACCTTTTAATTGAGGCTTGATGAGCATTAATAATTCAATAATAGCGTCAATGGAGTAGGCCCGCTCGTAATAGTCAATGCGTAGCTCCACTACCTGACACGGTGTATTACATGCAACCGCAGTGGCATCTAAAATTTCTTTCATTGTTGTGCCTACGATAGGCACACATATCTTTGTACCCTTTTCGCCGAGTACAGCATGACCGATACGGACCATAATAACTCCTTTCCGTCCCACAGGGTGAGACAAATGACTTACCTTAAACTAACTATATACCAATATTTTGGTAAAAGCAATCAATCCGGCTATATTGGATTGCTATTCACAAAAAGCGTATGAAAGCCCGTTATTATGCACTAAAAATGTATTCTTAGATTATCGATTAACATAATTTTTTGTTATATCCTATTTTCTCGGTCTTATTAAAATTGGTCATATTATTCAATCCTGATGAGTATATCTAATCTCTCTAAATAAAAACTCCACACATAATCGTGTGGAGTAATCATTTATAGCATTATTCGTGCTTGGCAGATAGTTTTCTAGATTGGAAAGCCATATATAACAATAACAAGCCTGTAATGCTAAATACATAGGATATACCTATATAGGTGGATACTATACTTGCAAATACAGGACCTACCATAGACCCAAATTGTTGAGCCGTCGTAGTCATACCAAACATGCGGCCTCTAAAACTGGGGTCTGTATTGAGGGTTACCGCTGCACTTAAGGATGGGTTAATACCTACAATACAAGAACCAATTAAGACTTGTAACACACCAAACCACCAAATACCTACTGGCAAGCTTTGAAGTAATAGGACAATACCACTTCCCATCATACAGTAGGAAATGGTTTTAAAATAACCACGGCGTTCACCAAGGCGGACCCATAGGTTCGTCGTTAAGGATCCTGCTAAGCCGCCGATACTGAGGATGGTACCAGAAATAATAGCGGCCCCTTCCATAGTGCCTTGCATATCTCCTACATAGAGGGCCAAAATAGGTTGCAACATCATAATAGCGCATTGCATGAAGAAGAAGATCCAAAGCAATCGTACTAATACAGGCTGTTGTTGAACTGCTTTAAAGTCCTCACGCAAGGATGTGGATTTGGTATGGTGAGCAGCTTGTTCTTTTCCATCAGCACCTACAGCATGTAATTTGGGTTCTTTCACAAAAAATAATACGGCCAAAGTCGCAATAAATACAGCAATACCAGATACATAAAATACAGGTCGCATCCCTACAACACTCTCAACGGCGCCACCTAAAAACGGGCCAATGACATTGCCTAAGATAAGACCGGTTTGAAATATACCTAATGCTCTACCAACCTGTTTTTCATCAACACTAAGGGACACCATAGTCATTGCCGCGGGATAGAATCCATTAGCAAAACCAACGAGCGCACGCCCCATGAGTAATTGATATTGGTCTG
>CAUHTB010000055.1 GCA_959608595.1 uncultured Veillonella sp.
TCTAAAACGCCACCACCAACAGCGAGAGATTTATCTGAAATACTATAACAATGAGATTCTTCACAACGAGCATCTACATCAGCCAATTTAAAATGGTCCGATACGATGAGCCCGCTCTTAAGAATACCTCTAAGAATACCTGTAATTTTAGCACGTACCGGTTCTTCATCTACATAGCCAATGACTTCATTAGCTTGTACAGAATCACCTATATGACGCTTTGCTGTAAATAGACCAGCCTTTGGCGAGTGAATAACACGCTCATGAGTATAACCACCGACATTACCAGGAATCCCCGTATTCGGTTGCGCCGGTCCATCGTAGATACAGCGACCTAAATAATGACCGCGCATAGTTTCAATAACCACATCCACGTCATCCCCCGCAGTAAATCCCGGCCCTACACCAATAACGAGATCTGCATCATCACGTTTAGTACCAAGATTCTTCTTGCTTAAGATGGCATCTACAACAATAGCTGGTTTTAATGTATCTAATAACTCTTCGTATGAACAAGTCACAACGGGAATAACACCTTGTGCCAACGTATCTGTAACTTCACTAAGAGTCACATGACGAGCTACAAAGCGTTCCAAAATCATTTCGCCACGATGCACAGCATTGCCGTAACAAACTTCACGGCGAATCATGGTAGGAATGGCGATTTCATTAATCACCACAGGATAGCCTGCACGTTTCAATCTATATACAGCGCCAGAAGCGATATCTCCGCCTCCACGCATAAGCACTAATGGTTTCATAATGCCTCACTTTCACGTTGTTTCAAACGCTCAAAATCGTCGGGTGTGTCGATATCACATCCAATATCGTCTCGAATCCATAATTTGATAACATGGTCTTTACCATTACCACGAATGATGGTTTTGCCACCTTGATCTCCTTGGATATGTTGTAAAGGGTCAAACCAATGCGAACCAAAAAGAACGGGATTTCCCGACTGATAATTCGCCCCGTAATGCGGGACAACGATAGTTTTCGAATGAAAGTTTTCACTAAATGCACTAATAACCTGATGTACAACATTCCCAGTCAGTAGTGGTTGATCCCCTACAGAACAAAGAATGCCATCTAGCGGTATCGGTGATTTTTCTACCAAATAACGTACTCCTATCGCTATGGACAGACCCTGTCCACGTTCAGGATGTTCATTCCGAACTACTTCGAACCCATAGCTTGTAACAATAGGTTCCAATTTTTCATGATTGTCACCAGTAACCGCTACAAAAGGTAGTTTACAGAATTCAGTAGGTTTTACATAATCTTCCCATCCACAATGAAGAGCCCCACAGACCGCATCTAAAACAGTTTTACCACGCCAAGGTAAAAGCTGCTTATTACACCCCATGCGCTTGGATTGTCCCCCTACGAGGAGGACGATACCAATATGCAAAGGGCGACGGTCTATGGGGTCTCTCATGGGACTGAAAGCGCTATTAGATTTTGCTTTC
Source organism: uncultured Veillonella sp. (assembly GCA_959608595.1). Classification (GTDB taxonomy): domain Bacteria; phylum Bacillota; class Negativicutes; order Veillonellales; family Veillonellaceae; genus Veillonella. The sequence continues at coordinate 1,470 of CAUHTB010000055.1, forward strand.
ACATAAGTCATGAGTACCTACCGACATTGAATAATGCGACGGATTTCGCAACTTGCTTTATATCCATCAGCTAAGATGATAGCGGAAATGTCGCTATCTACAATATGATCAATAAAATCATCGATAATGCGATGTTGCACCGTTTCATAACCAGTACAGAAGAGTATTTTTTTACCCTTACTATATTGGAATAAACCTTGTTTATGAAGCACAAGATCGGCCAACATGCGCGGTGTTACAATGGCACCCATATCGCGTTTCACGATATCTTGAACGAGCTCGATATTATGCACATGTTCATCATCTAGTGGAGCCCCTAACATTTGCAAATTCACTAGACCAATGGTGGTCTTTGTAAGAGATGGGATAACTGGCTCGGTCGTCTTAGGCGCCTTAAGCCATTTTTCCTTTGCCCCATCTGCTTCTACTACAATTTGCCAGTTCGGATGTAACTTTGCTAAACCATCGATAAGATCACAATCTAAGGAGTCCACTTTTGTTCCTGTAATTCCAGAAAACCACGCACCACAATATCCACGCAACACACGATCAGTACAATATTCATCGGCTTCATTAATATTTCGAGTATAAATCGGTTCATAATGAGCCACTTGCGATTCATAGAGTCGAGTCGTAGTCGTAACTACGATGGGCTGACCTTTCAGCCGTCCATATTCTACTAATTTTGAAAGCACAGTCGTTTTACCGCCAGCCCCAACGAGGGCCACGACTCCCGGCTGAATCAATCGATTCCAATAGGATGTTTGTGATGTCATAAAACCAGGCCTCCTTAGAAAGGAAAAGTAAATAGAAACCTCTATACTTTATATTTCTCGTCCATAGCCATAAATACCTTCTCAGGTGTCATAGGTAATGTACGAACGTCCGCACCAACTGCATTTTTAATAGCATGTTGAATAGCTGGACTAGCCGTATTAATAACAACTTCACCAATAGATTTAGCACCAAATCCACCTGTCGGTTCATAAGACTCTACAAAGTCTACATGTAACTCACCGATATCTTGACGGGTTGGAATTTTATAAGTCATAAGGTTATTAGTCTCTAAGCGACCATTATTGGAATAACGCACATCTTCATATAGTGCCATACCGATAGCTTGTACCACGCCACCTTCAACTTGAACGCGAGCCAATTTAGGGTTAATAACAGTACCGCAATCGATACAGGAATATGTATGAAGAGGAATAACCTTACCAGTTTGTTTGTCTACTTTCACCTCTGCAATAGTTGCCATGAATGGAGGTGGAGATGTATGACTGCCCCATGTAGCAAAACCAGACAATTGTTCAGCATTAACGCCTACCAATAATTTTGGAGCCAATTGATGGATATCCATTGTTTGAGAACCATCTTTTGTAGTAGCTACAACGCCATCAAAGTCGATGTTCTCTACATCTGTATTAAAGAATTGAGCAAACTTAGCAATAATCTTAGTACGCAATTCTTCAGCAGCCATCTTAGCAGCCGTACCAGTTACATATGTTGTACTAGATGCATAAGAACCTGGATCAAATGGAACGATGTCTGTATCAGATTCGACAACAGTCATGTATTCCATTGGACAACCAATTACTTCACAAGCCATTTGAGTCAACACTGTATTAGAGCCCATGCCCATATCGGAAGAGCCAGTGTACAATGTATAGTTACCATCATCACCAAGGCGAATTTCTACAGATGCGACGTCAATATTAGCAACGCCAGACCCTTGCAATGCCAACGCCATACCGAGGCCACCACGATAGCGTTCATCAATTTCCCAAGAATGAGGACGTTCATCCCAACGAGCCATTTCTTTTACACGATTTACAGTGTCTTGGAACAAACCAGAATCAAGATATTCATCTGGAGCGTATACCAAGCTTTGTTCACCTTGAGCAATCAAGTTCTTTTGACGCAATTCAGCAGGGTCAACGCCCATTTTATCCGCCAAATTATTAACAGCACACTCTAATGGCCATAGCGCTTCTGTAGCACCATACCCACGGAATGCACCGCCTGGTGTATGGTTCATGTATACGCCTTCTGTACCGTAGTGGACAGCTGTCGCTTTATTGTATAAAGGAATGGACTTATGCTCACCAGCTGTAGTAGTAGTGAAACAGTGAGTTGCATGAGCACCTGCATCAGTAATGGAGTCCATATCAATTACCTTGATAATTCCATCTTTTGTAGCACCTACACGGATTTTCCATTCACGAGCATGACGTGTAGTGGAGCAAGTCTGTGCTTCAGTACGATCGTATAAGAGGTAGCAAGGTTTTTTCAATGTCCACGCCACAAAAGCTGTCATAATTTCTGTGCAAGCCGTTTGTTTAGAACCGAAACCACCGCCGATACGAGGTTTGATTACGCGAACCTTTGTAGCCGGAATTCCTAATGCACGCGCAATATGACGGCGTACATGGAATACGATTTGTGTAGAAGATACGATAACTACGCGGCCCAATGCATCAATGTAACCATAACTTTGGAATGGCTCCATCGCAGTTTGGCGTGTAGCTTGGTCAAAGTACGTCCCATCTACTACATAATCACATTTAGCAAGTTCCGCTTCAATATCGCCTACGCGCTTATGGTAGGATACGCAAATATTGCGTTTGTAATCTTGGCCTACAGGAATATTGTTATGAATATCATCTTCAGGGTGGACTACTGTTTCATGGTCGATAGCCGTATGCATATCGAGTACAGGTTTTTGTACTTCGTACTCAACCTTGATAAGAGGCATCGCTTTAAGTGCTGTAGCTTCATCTTTTGCAACAACAAGAGCCACTTCATCGCCTACATAGCGAACTACAGGGTCTAAGATAAGCGCATCATAAGCAGATGGCTCTGGATAGGTTTGACCAGCCAATGTAAAACGAGTATTAGGCACATCTTCATGTGTAAAGATCGCTTCTACACCAGGAATCAATTTAGCTTTAGATGTATCGATTGACTTAATGCGCGCCTGTGCATGAGGGCTACGAAGAACCTTAATAACGAGCGCATCTTTTGGAACAAAATCGCCAGTATAAGACGGTTTACCCGTCAAAATACCTTTAGCGTCAACCTTATCATAAGATTTACCAATGTGCTTATTCATTATTTTAGGCCTCCTTCTAAGAATTTACGAACCCCTCGAAGTTGTGATTCATAGCCAGTACAACGGCACAAGTTACCGATGAGGTATTCACGAATCTCATCATCACTAGCCTTTGGATTTTTACGTTTCAAGTTGATAGCACTCATCATCATGCCAGTTGTACAGAAACCACATTGGTCAGCGCCTTCGCTAGCAATACAAGCCGCTAATAACTCAGCCTCTTCTTGCAAGCCTTCTAATGTAGTGATTTTATGACCTGGCGCACGGAATGTAGGATATGCACAAGACAAGATAATTTCGTCATCTACCCATACAGTGCAAAGGCCACAGTTTGTTGTGTCACAGCCACAACGTACGCTATAGTAACCAAGATTACGCAATGTATCCAACAACATTTCATCAGTTGGCACATTAACAGTTACATTTTTATTATTAATATTAAGTACGAGTTCCATTATTGTGCCACCTCCTTAGCCAAGCGTTGAACCATAGCTTTTACCATTTCCATGCGATATTCTTTGGAAGCATGAGAGTTAGATTGGTAAACTAACTCTTCAGATGCCAATTGACCTGCTTCTTTTGCTGCAGACAATCCTTTTTCTGAAAGCAAAGCACTTGCTTTTTCTGCTAATTGAGGCACGCCAGGTCTTGTACCGATGTACACTTCAACGCCTTTGTCATCACGGCGAAGAGCACCTGTCAATACTGGGAAGTCACCACGAGAGATGCGAAGAGCCTCTACAGCTACAGGCACATCTACTTTAGGGATACGAATTTCCACGAGGATATCACGTTCTCTGTATTTCATATAGTCATGTATGGACATGCGACCGCCTTTAAAAGTAACGATGTCTGCATGTACTGCCATTAATGCAGGAATAATGTCGGAGAAGCCAAAGCGGCTTGCTACAGATCCACCCATAGTAGCAGTGTTGCGGAATTGAATGCCAAGAATTTCTTTAACACCTTTAACAACAGCACCACCACAGAATTGTTGTAATGGCTCAAAACGTTCCACGTCGCCTTGCGTTGCCATAGCACCAATGACAAATTCGTTATCCTCTTCGCGAACATAACGCAAGTCAAGACTAGCCATATCAATCACTGCAGGCCATGTGCGCCGACCTAAACGCAACCAGCAGCCGCCAGCTAGCATTGGGGCAGTTTTGTTTTTTGTGGCTAATTCATAAGCCTCTTCCACCGTCTTCGGTTGTAATACTTTCATAAATGCTAACATAATCTGTCCTCTCAATGGTATACTAATACTAACAGAA
>CAUHTB010000056.1 GCA_959608595.1 uncultured Veillonella sp.
TTAGGTATTAGTAGTTACCTTTGAACATTGTAGCAGGAGCTTCTGGTACATAATCGCCGAAGTAGGATTTGAAGTCTAAACCTAATTCATTGCAAAGGTCTTGAACTTCAAGCATTGTACCGTTAAGTACAGGGATGCCTTCAGCTTTAACTTTAGCAACAGATTCATGTTCTTTTTCGCCATGAGTGTAGATACGGTCTTGACCTTGTGCTTTAGGAGCTTCACGTAATTCTTGTAAGAATTGGGAGAAGTGTTTTTTGATTTCAGCTGGGTCACCGAAGAATTCAGGGTTGATAGCCATGAAGCCGTGGCAGATATTGGATTTACCGCCAACCATACATTTGTTGGAAGTACCGCCTTGGGACAAGATGGAGGAGAATAATTCAGCAATCATGCCGTTACCATAACCTTTGTGGCCGCCAAGAACTTCTGTAGCACCACCTAAAGGAAGGATACCGCCGCCTTCATGACGGGAGATGTTGCCCAATACTTCAGCTGCGTCAGTGGAAGGAACGCCGTCTTTATTAACAGCCCAGCCATCTGGAGTAGCTTTGCCCATTTTGTTGTACATTTCAAGTTTACCACGAGTTACTACTGTAGTGGAGCAATCGAAGAAGAAGTCAACAGGATCAGCTGGTACAGTCCAAGCGATAGGGTTGGAACCAAGCATAGCTTTACGAGCATATACAGGAACCATGATTGCTTCGGAGTTTGTACAAGAGAAACCGATTAAGCCTTGGTCGGATGCCATTTTAGCATAGTAACCAGCGATACCATAGTGGTTGGAGTTACGTACGGATACGATACCAACACCGGATTTTTTAGCTTTTTCGATAGCCATTTCCATAGCTTTATGACCCAATAATTGACCCATGCCGTCATGACCGTCGATAACTGCGGAAATTGGAGTTTCTTTTACGATTTCAGGTTTTGCGTCGATTTTGATCAAGCCATTAGTGATACCTTTGTGGTAACGAACCATACGTTGCATACCATGGCTTTGAATACCGAACAAGTCGGAAGTCAAAAGTACGTCTTGGATGATGTCAGCTTCTTTTTCGGAAAAACCGAATTTTTGGAAAGCGTCCATGCTTAATTTTTTCAATGTTTCATAAGGGAATAACACAGTGTTTTTTGCGTCTGCCATCGTTAAAACCTCTTTTCAGAAAATATGTACCTGATATAGTAACGTCACTCTAAAATATCATGAAGTTTAAATGATATTTGGTGAGCTCTATATCCTCTCAAATGACAATGTCAGTATAGCACAGAAAGAAGTGAGATTGAATAGTCTTACAGTCTGAAACACATTACTAAATACGCATACGTACCGGTGATGTTTGTCACATATTCCGAGGTCGATTACTGAAACATCCGATTATACCTAAAACTATATGGCTATGACTTTTAGTTATGATTGCATGATTTTTTTATAGATTTTCAGTATTTTTATAGAACTTATTAGTATATCTGTTTAGGCTTTGAGCAAGAATGAGAATAGATAAACATCGATAAAACTTGAAATGTTCAATATTATATATAAAAAAATTTTGATATATATAGCAATGTATTGTGATAACTGAATGTATTGATATGCATAATATGCAATAATTTTAATCTTTGTGAAGATAGAAAATGTGTTAAAGATTACACTTATACAGACAATGCTGTAATATAATATAAATATACATCCTATAGTTTATATAATTTATATAATTTATAAGCGAGGTGCTTATTTTGAAAGAATACAAATCAGTATGTCCTTATGATTGCCCAGATGCATGTGGTCTAATCGTATCGGTAGAGAACAACAGAGTAGTATCTGTTCGTGGTAATAGAGATCATGCTTTTACAAGAGGTACATTGTGCCCTAAAATGGCGCATTACGAACAAGTGGTTCATTCTCCATTGCGTTTACAGTACCCAATGAAACGGATTGGTAAAAAAGGAATCGGTGAAGACCAATATATACGTATCAGTTGGGATGAGGCACTAGATACCATTGTTAATAATTTTAAAGAAACTATTAGTACTCACGGCAGTGAAAGTATTTTGCGCTACTCCTATGCAGGTACTATGGGTGTGATACAAAGCCCAGCAGCAGATTATTTCTTCCGCCGTATTGGTGCTACAGACCAAGACCGTGGTATTTGCTCCCCTGCAAAACAGGCAGGATTCCGCTCTGTTTATGGTGATACACTAGCCATTAAACCACAAGAGGCACAACATAGTGATTTAATTGTTCTATGGGGCATTAATGCCACTGCTACGGATGTTCATATCTTACATGATGTAAACATAGCAAAAAAGAATGGCGCTCGAGTTTGGATTATTGATACTCATAAAACCTATACTTTTAATCAAGCTCATGAACATATTTACGTAAAACCTGGTAGTGATGGCGCCTTAGCGTTAGGTATGCTTCATATTATTCATCGAGACGGTTTAGCAGATATAGATTTTATTAAGAAACATGTACAAGGCTATGATCAGCTCGTAAACGATGTGTTGCTTGATTTTACACTGGAAAAAGCAGCTGAACTTTGTGGCGTTTCCGTAGAGCGTATGACTGAGTTTGCCCATGCATATGCTAAAGCTAAGGCTCCATTTATACGTCTTGGCAGTGGGTTATCACGCTATGGGAATGGTGCTATGAACTGTCGTGCTATTAATGCATTACCTGCTGTAGTTGGAGCTTGGCAACATTTAGGCGGTGGCTTATTATCGAGTGCTAGTGGTAGTAAGTTTGTTGGCAAGGAAGTGATGCAACAGGCTCATGTGGATGCACCAGCAAAGCGATTGATGCCTATGATTAAACTAGGTGAAATGCTTACAAACCCATCAGGTACAGCTGTGCATAGTCTCTATGTATTCTCTAGTAATCCGGCTATAACAGCACCTGATCAAAATGTGGTGCGAAGAGGCTTGATGAGAGATGATTTATTTACGGTTGTTCATGAACGCTTCTTCACCGACACATGTAAATATGCAGATATTGTATTGCCCGCCACAACATCAGTAGAACATGACGATATATATAACTCCTATGGACACTATACAGTTGGAACGGGTTATAAATTAATCGATCCTATTGGCGAATCCCGCTCTAACTGGCAAGTGATTTCCGAATTAGCTAAACGTATGGGACTTGCAGATGAATTCTTTAAGCATAGTGAACGAGAGTTAATAGACCAAATTGTAAGCACGTCACACCGTATTTCTAAGGATGATCAAAATTTAATTCTCCAAGGTGAACCTGTAGAAATGACATTGCCAGAAAATCATAAGATGGATTTCAAAACGCCGTCGGGAAAGATTGAATTATATAACCCTCAAGATGTAGAACCGTTAATTCGCTATTTACCGCCATATGGAGATGGGGCACCATTCTGGCTTATTATCGGCAATGATATTCGCATTTTAGATTCTAGCTTCTGTGAGTTAGAGTTTGATGATCCTGAATTGATGAAACTACGCATCAATCCTAAAGATGCAAAAGTATATAACATTAATGATGGCGACGAAGTGGAAATCTATAATCAACGTGGTAGTGTAAGAATTAAAGGTTACTATGATGAAGATGTACAACGAGGTACATTGGTAACCCTTGGTGTATGGTGGCAATCACAATCTAGTGATCCTAATGTAGGTATTAATGTACTTACAGCAGACAGACCTACGGATCAAGGTTGGGGTAGCACATTCTATGATGTGCAAGTTCACATTAAAAAGGCGGATGTTTAATTTCCTTTACTTATAGGAATAATATTATGCCGATATATCATAACAAGGATATTTTTATTGCATACATATCCTCATTAGGATTATAATAGTAATATTATTTTTATATATAACCTGAAGGGGGTTACGTTTATGAATGGTAATGATAAATTATCTGCCCGTGCCTATTGGGCTATAGGCATGATGTTATTCGCCCTATTCTTTGGGGCAGGGAATTTGATCTTCCCAGCGGCCTTAGGTCAACAAGCTGGTAGTAATGTAGGTTGGGCTTTGCTCGGCTTCGTATTAACAGGTGTAGGCCTTCCACTTTTAGGTGTTGCAGCGATGGGGTACTCCTCCTGTAAAGATGTTGAAGAACTTGCGAGCCGTGTTCATCCAATTTATGGCTTGTTGTACACAATTTCTCTTTACTTGAGTATCGGTCCAATGTTTGCGACGCCACGTACTGGTACTGTAGCTTATGAAATTGCAATTAAACCTTTCACAGAAGGTTTAAGCATGAATATGGAACCAATTTTCTTGGCATTATTCTTTGGTGTTTCTTTGTGGTTATCCATTAGCCCACAAAAGCTTGTTAATCGTATCGGTAATATTTTGACACCAGCATTACTACTTGTAATTCTGTTGTTAATTATTAAATCCTTTATGACTCCGCTAGGCGGCTATGCAGTGCCACAACCTACTTATGGTGATGCACCTACAGCTGTGTTGCAAGGTTTCTTGGACGGCTATAATACGATGGATGCATTGGCTTCCGTAGTATTTGCTATTCTTGTAATCGACTTTGTTCGTCTTAGCGGCGCTACATCTCGTGCGGTTATTACAAAAACAGTAATGGAAGTAGGCGCTATTGCAGTATCTCTTCTTGGTATTGTGTATGTATTTATCGCTAACATTGGTGCTACTAGTGTTGAACGCTTTGGTTTGTTTGATACAGGTGCTCCTGTGTTGTCCGTAAGTGCTAACTACTTGTTCGGTGAATTCGGTCAAATTATCTTGGCTATCATCGTTCTCTTGGCTTGCTTGTCTACGAGTATCGGTCTTATCACTTCTTGTGGTACGTACTTCCACAAGTTGACACCGAAGATTAGCTATAAATTATATGTAGTAATCTTCTCCGTAGCAGCATTTGGTCTTAGCATGTTCGGTTTGAAAACAATCATCAGTGCAGCGATTCCAGTGTTGATGCTCTTGTATCCGTTAACGATTGTAATCATCTTGTTAGCACTTCTTCACAATGTGTTCGGTGGTCGTCGTTGCGTATACGCATGGACAATGGCTTTCACAATGATCTCTGCTCTTATGACTGGTCTTGAAACGGCAGGTATTGCACCTGTTGCATTGGAACAGCTCTTTACTCAATACATTCCATTCCAGGCTGCTGGCATGGGCTGGGTGAGCTTTGCGGTATTAGGCTTTGTTGTAGGTCTTATCCATAAAGGTCTTGTGTCCGAAAATAAATAAATAATATTAAAGGTTCTATACTTTCGTTTTGGGTGAAAGTATAGAACCTTTTTGTATCTTAAGGGTTGTCATATAAAATTGATTTTGTGTGTAGAAGTTTCTATAATAAGAATATAGATAATGAAGGAAGGAAGGAAGATTTTATGCGTAGTACTCATTGTTTACCTAGTTATAGTTTTGGCGGTCATGAGGTGTTCGATGCTATTCCCAAATTTACAAAATTATATGGTAAGTCTGTAGCTATCATCGGTGGTGAGACAGCTCTTTCTAAAGCTTTGCCACACATTCGTCCAGTGCTTGATAAAGCAGGGATTAAAGTGCTAGATATTATTCACTTTGGTGGAGAGTGTACTTTCGCTCGAGGTAAGGAAATTGCACAAATGGCTTGTGTAAAAGATGCGGACTTTATGTTTGCGGTTGGTGGCGGTAAGGCCATGGATACGGTAAAAGTAGTAGCTCTAGAGTTAGATGATAAACCATTCTTTACAATTCCGACCATTGCCTCTACTTGTGCTGCAACGTCAGAAGTCGCAGCTGTATACACTGCAGAGCATACTTTTGATGACGTAGCCTTTGTAAATCATCCTCCTGTGCACTGCTTTATTG
>CAUHTB010000057.1 GCA_959608595.1 uncultured Veillonella sp.
GATACCGATGATACCAACTAGCGATGCAGCTGCTGCAGGTGTCATACCAAAGGTTTCTTGTGCCATAGGGGATGCTAAGGATAGAAGACCTATACCACAAGTAATATTAACAAAGAAGATCCACCAAAGAGCACCGAATTGCCAAGTTTTCATAGCATCATTGGCTAGCATACCATGGTTATGAACATACATAGTGGATTTATCTTTCGTAGTTCGAGGCGGTTGTTTTGGTTGGGGTGCTTTTAAATAAAGAGAAGAGGCGCCCATAACTAGGAGATAAATTATGCCGAGAATAATGAAATTATTAACTAAGCCTACCTGGGCTACAAGGAATTGCATAAGCGGTCCTGCAATGAGTGAAGCAAATCCAAATCCCATAATAGCTAATCCCGTAGCAAATCCTGGGCGATTAGGAAAATATTTTACGAGTGTAGATACTGGTGTTATATAACCAATACCTAGTCCGATACCACCGATGATACCATAGAAGAGATAGAGTAAGGTAAGATTATGAATGCTAAGAGCATAGGCCGTACCAAATAGGCCTGCCACCCAGAACACCATGGAAAGAAGTCCGCTTTTCTTAGGACCTATTTTTTCTGCAAAGGAGCCTAAAAAGCCGGCAGACAGTCCAAGCATCAGGATAGCTAGGGAGAAGGTCCATGTTGTTTGAGACATAGTAAATCCCATATCTGCCATAATAGGTCGTGTGAGCACGCTCCATGCGTACACACTACCGATGGATATATGTAGACCAATGGCAGCTAGTGCAATAAGCCAACGATTTCTCATAAGAAAACTCCTTTCATATAGGTGAGATGATTAAAACTTTGTACAGTATTATTTGCTACAAGAAAATAAAAAAAGACCGCCTGAACAAAAGCTTGCCCAGACGGTCGGCTATCACACGATGTGTGCTACTGTGCATGTAGTCAATTCTACGAATCCGTCAGCCCAGTAGTAATATATTACAAATATAGCAATTAAGAGGATATCTTGTCGATGATATAAGTCACTATCGTATACACCATAAACATTTATAATTGAAAATAGGGAAAGGAATCCTTCGATTCCTTTCCCTATTTAGATATGATATAATTTATATCAAAGTGAGGCATAAATGGTTTGGTCGCCAGACTTCGCTTCTAGTAATTTAAAATTGAAGAAACGGTCTGACTTCTATGTCGGGCCTTTTTTCATACGTTCTCTCACCGCCAATCTCTAGAAGATTAGCAAAGGCTGGACCCATTTAGAGGCCTCAAGTTCAATATAGTGTTGTCAATTATAAAAGTAAATAGATTAGAGGTTCCTAATAGTCACCAAGGTGACCAATAGGAACTTCTTTCGTTTTGTAACTATTATAATGGAATAGATTAATTATGTTACAATACAAATAAGATAATAGTTTTTAGGGAGAGGGAGACTCATATGAAACGTTATATTACATTACTTAGTCTAGGTTTGTGTTTAGCCGTACCGATGCTTTCACAAGCTAGCGATACAAAGACTGTTATGCATGTTACGAATGTACATAATGGTCAATATGATGCGGCATTAGATGCTATTACAGATACAAAGTTTTATGGACCGTATCAATTCCGAGTATTAAAGGATGCTATTGAAACGCAGGGCGAAACAAAGGACATTGATGGTAGGGTGTTTAGAACCTCTGATGGGGTATTTATGCATGTAAAGGCTAGATCTATCGATAGTACGAGTTCCACGTTAGATGCTGAGGTTAATGAGCTTGTTAAAGATAGAACGATTCCTGAACCTACCGTAAAGATGGTATTACCTATTACGCATAATGTAATAGAGGTCAACAATGATGGCGTGCGTAGTTTACTAACTGAATTTATGTATGGGTGGCCATTAGAGTATCGCACGGATATGGTATTGGTGACAGATTATGAAGATACTCGATACTACTATAATTTACAGTTTTATCGACATAAGTTACCTGAAGGTATTCGTATGGAACAGTTACGCCAAATGATTATGGATGCGCAGTTTAGTTATAAATAAGTGATATCTAATTAGCACAATATAGTTATAAATAAAAGAGGTTCCTAATGGTCATAGTAGTGGCTTATAGGAACCTCTTTTATCGGGCAAGTAATTTATATGAATTTGTTATAGGGTTATATTATTTATAAGTGTTTTTTTTGATTAGTGGTGGTTTTATATGTTTTACAATTGCGATAGATATAGCAATTGTAAAAGCTATCAAAAAGGATTCCTTTGCGAAGCTAATGGCAATAGTTTCTTGTCCCATTAGCATATAATAAATGGATCGATAAAAGCTGAGCCCTGGTAGTAAAGGGAATAAGCTAGTCATTAGGAAAACTATAGCAGGGCATTTCCGTTTAACAGCCAATATTCTTGATGCTATGGCGATGATAAAACCACTGATGAATATGGAGAGCATAACATTAGACTGTAGTGAAGATAATGTTAAGAACAAGAACCATGAGATGAATCCTAATATTGTACAATCGATAAAATGTTGTTTAGCTACACGGAATAAGATTGCAAATGCTGTCGTACCAATACCAGCCATTATACTACGCATAAACATAGAGGTTAAGGAATTAGTATCTAAATTAGAGGTATAAAGAGGAATCATTTGTGTGTTGAAGAGTAGTGATTGTACTACTGCGACCCCTACAGCCATGGAAATACAGGTAAGTAACGCGCCCATCATAAGGGTTATTCCTGTATTATAGTTATTCTGGCTATACTCTCTAATAGCATTGACGAAAGGAACTCCGGGAACAATGTCAATCATGGCTCCTAGTAATATAACTGATAGGTTGGAGCCTAATTCAAAGTGGATAAAGAGATTACCCAATAAGGCTATTAGAATACTACCTAAAATGGTAATCAATACATCAGAGCTAAGTATGCGTTTAATCGTACACATATAGACGCCTAATATTAAGCCTATAATACCTGCAATTATAGAGTCTGTTATAGAACTACCAATTGCATAGCTAAAGCCCGAAGCTCCTAACGTATAAGCTACTAATCTCCAAAAAAAAGAATAGTCTGACATGGTATCAATTTGATTAAGTTCACTTTCAATCTCCTCAATAGTAATATTTTTTTGTGTGATACGTCGGGAGAGAGCATTAACAGATTCAATTTTACTGAGGTTAATATCGACTTCAGGAACGTTATAAATACGAGTAATTTCAGTTCCATCAGCTTTCTTAGCAGTTGCAAAAATACCTCTATTGGATACGTAGGCTTCTAAATCTTTAAAATTCATAGCTCGTGCTATGTAGTTCATAGTATCCTCTGTACGACTGATTTCGGCGCCACTGCTAAGTAGTATTTTTCCAGCTTTTAGTATAATTTCTAATTCCACACCTGTCATTATTTCCTCGTTATTCATTTTACTTCATTGTTATTTATATTGGACTTTTTGATAGGTCTATCTTTAGAAGATTCAGTTGATTTTGATTCTTCCTGTTGTTCTTGTAGAATATTGATATTTTGATGTATAACTTCTTCATCTATTGAGAGATGCTCTTCCACATAGTCTTTTAGCTCTTGAACTGTTTCCGTATTTGAAAGTATTTCTTTTGCTTCATTATGAATATCTTCTTTAAGAGATTTTGTATCTGCTTGACTAATATCACCTAATGTATGGAATAGTTCACGTTCTTTTTCTGAAAGATTTTTATGAGGACTATGTTTTTTTAATGATAAATGGATCATCTTTCTTCGGAAGAGTTTTTCCATAATGATATCTTTGCGATCACGGAGCCAGCCATAAATAAGAATAATTAGGAGTAATAGTCCCATATAACCGAGAATTGGGTAGAGGATACTAATCAAATCTTTAAAACCAAAGAAACTACATATATATCCTATGATTACTACAGAAATAATAACAATTCTCATTCTTTTTGTGCTGCCGTTGGCAAAACGTCTAGCAATAGAATAAAAAAGAGAGAATGCTGTATTAAAAATAAGTGAAAAGACTGTGATTGCATATATATATGCTAGCCAAGGATGAATTTGATTGGCAATAGCAAGAATCGGCAAATCTGCATCTTTTACGGTATCTAGATTTGCAAAAATAGAGATAGCAGCTATAAAAACAACTAATCCGACTAATAGGCCGCCACGAGTGCCACCTTTTTCAGCAATACCAATACGAACAACAGAACCACCTAAAATAAAGGCCATAGAAACAGCTGTCATAGCACATAGAGAATAATAATTAATGACAGAAAACCATACATTGCTTGTGGCTGGTTTGATTGTGTGGGCTAAAGCCTCTAATGTAGTCCAATCATGACTTTTACCAATAAAAGAGTAGCCTGTAATGATGAATATCATAACAATCATGATAGGAGTAAAAACACCTAAAACATTAGTTATTTTGTCAAAGTTCATAAATGATACGGTTATGATTAAAAGTGAGCAAATTAATCCACCAACCCAAAAAGGGAATCCAAATTGTTGTTCTAAGTTTGAGCCTGCGCCAGCAATCATAACAAATCCCATAATAAAGCTACCAGAGATTAGTACAAAATCAAGTATTTTTGTAATAATAGGATGGGAAATCTGTGTAAAAACTTCTTCATGATTGTCTGCACGATAGTAGCTCCCCAAAGAAAGCATGATTTTACCAAATGCGGCATTTAATAGACCTAGTAATAGAACACCAATGAGACCTATTTGGCCAAAACTTATAAAATATTGCAGAAGATCTTGTCCACTCGAGAGTCCTGCACCTACAATAACACCTATGTAGGCAAATGCAATTTTCCATGATTGTTGCATTATATTTTCCTCCTTCCAAATACATAACTTAGTATACAAAATAATATTATATCATACTAATGATTCAATTGATGGAAATCATACTGCCAATCTCTATAAGATTAGCTAAGAATGGACCCATTTATAGGCCTTAAGTTCAATACACTAACTATTGAATTGACGGCGTGTCCATGTGAAAGTACTGCCTCATAAATGTAATATATATCACATTTTTAAGGCAATAGATTAGAAATAGTATCTATACGTAAAAAGTATAATGTGAAAGATGAAATAAATTAGAGAAAATAAAAGAAAAACCGCGAAAAATAAGAAGTCTAATATTTTAATTCCCATTTTTGTGCGGTTTTAAGATATAAATCGTTTATTTTATATGAATTTGTTATAGATTAATGATTATAATTTAGGATGTTATTTATTTAAGTTTTCCACAATGCTTAGAATATCTTCTGCTTTACGTGCGATATGTTGTACACCTAGTTCTTGGTGTAGGGATTCTTCTCTAAAGCCCCAGGTAACACCGATACATAGTAGTCCAGAATTTTCTGCAGTAGCAACGTCAACTTCAGAATCACCTACATAAATAGATTCTTCTGGTGAAGAGCTTAGTTCTTTTAATGCTTGGTGTACCATGTCTGGTGCTGGTTTACGTTGTAATCCTGGTCTTTCACCGATAGCAACAGGTAAGCGATCACCAAAGTATTCTTTGTTGAGAGGCGTTACACCTTCTTGGATTTTGTTAGATACGATAGCCAATTTATAGCCTTTTTCACGCAATGCATCTAGCATATCTAAGATGCCAGGATACGGTGCTGTAGTATCTTTTAGATGTTCTCCATAGTAGGTTTTGAACTCCTCAATATATGGTTCTAATTCATGATCTGCTACTGTACTAGGCAAGCATTGACGCATCAAGTACGTTACTGCATTACCAAGTGCTGCCTTTACCTCTGCTAGAGACTTTTCA
>CAUHTB010000058.1 GCA_959608595.1 uncultured Veillonella sp.
AGAAAAGGAGAGTAATATGAATATAAAAAAGCAGACGGCAATGGCTATCTTTGCTGCATTGTTAGCGACTAACTCTGCACCATGGATTCCTATGGCCCTTGCTAATCCTGTTGTACCTGATCAAGGTAAATTAGGACCAAAAATAGAAGAAGCTCGTAATGGCATGACAGTCGTTAATATTAATACACCTAATGATAAAGGGTTATCACATAACCAATATAATGCCTTCAATGTAGA
Source organism: uncultured Veillonella sp. (assembly GCA_959608595.1). GTDB lineage: Bacteria > Bacillota > Negativicutes > Veillonellales > Veillonellaceae > Veillonella. Next base: position 238 of record CAUHTB010000058.1, read on the forward strand.
TGAAAAGGGACTTATTTTAAATAATGCGAATCGACCTGTAAATACAGAGCTCGCAGGATATATCATGGGAAATCCTAATTTAGTGGGCCCTACAGCCAATACGATTTTGAATGAAGTAACTGGTACGGGCTCTACATCCATGAATGGTGCTCTTGAAGTAGCAGGGGATAAAGCACATGTTATTGTTGCCAACCCAAATGGTATTTCTGTTAATAATGGCACATTTATTAATGCAAGTAGTGCTACACTCACAACGGGTAATCCAATTATCAATAACGGTAGTGTTACAGGCTATAACGTTCAGCAAGGCGTTATTACCGTAGGTGAAAAGGGACTTAATGCCTCTAAAACAGCACGTACAGATATGCTTGCTGAGGCTGTAAAACTCAATGGTAAAGTTTGGGCACAAGATGTTCAAGCTGTAACGGGTAAGAATGATATTTCCGTAGATGCTACTGGTAAAGTTACGAATACTCATAAAACTGGTGAATCGAGTCAAGTCGGCCTTGATGTAGCTGCTATTGGTGGTATGTATGCTAATAGTATGTACTTAGTGGGAACTAATGAAGGATTTGGTGTTAATAATCAAGGTGTATTATCTGCACAAAATAAATTAACCATAGATAGTACTGGCAAGTTGCAAAATACAGGTACGATAGCTGCTACAGATGCCAATATTACAACCAAAAGTCTAGAGCAGATGAATAAGGGTAAATTTTATGTAGATACAGCAAAGATTACTACTGACTTTGTAATACAAACTGGTAATGCTACGACTAAAGAAGCACCTGTTATGATTGCTCAAAAAGATTTGTCTATAGCAACAAAATCTATTGTAAATACTGGGGGCAGTGTGATCAAAGCAGAAGGTAAATTACAGCTTGGTAAAACGATGGATCAGAATGGTACAGTATCCGGTAAAATAGATTCTGTAGTAAATACTGCATCTACCATTGAGTTTGGTCAAGGTGGAGCTTTACTTGCGAAATCTGTAGACAATAAAAATGGCGGTATTACTCTCAAGCGTGTAGCGGTTGAAGGTAAAGAGCATGTTAAAAACGAAGTGGCTCCATCTGGTAGTATTAAACGTTATCAATTATCTGAGGAACGGATTTATGGACATGATGATGAAATTCCTAAAGATAAAGTCGTAGTACACTCTTCTGAAAACCTTCAACTCTCCATAAATGGTACACACCATGATAGCTGGACTAAATATGAATATGATCGTACACGTGAGGAAGATGCAGTAGATACATCTAATCCTGGCCGAATTATTTCTGGCGGTAATTTACATGTGGATGTAGATCATATGGTGAATGAAGCTAGTCAAATTAGTGCTGCTGGCGATATTACTGGTACCGTAGGTCATTATGAGCAAAGTAATCCTAAAGGTAATGAATATATTACTGAAGAAGGCACTGCCACAAGTTATAGTCGTCATCATAAAAAAGGGTGGGATACTACCAATATTCGTGAGGCTAAGTATAAGAATACTAAGGTAAACCCTAAAGATGTACCTGTTGCCGTATATGGCGGTCATGTAGAAAATAGTAAGAGTGATGCTACAGTAGATGCATCTTTGTTAAATAGTATGAGTCAGTTATCGATGAATCCTAATACTTCCTATGTGATTGAAACCGATCCAAACTTTACAAATCGTCGCAACTTCTTATCTTCTGATTACGTATTATCTCGCCTCAAATTAGACCCTATGAATATACAAAAACGATTGGGTGATGGGTATTATGAGCAACAGCTCGTTATGCAAGAGATTATGCGTCAAACTGGTAAAAGTAGACTGCAATCTGGTCTTTCAGCAGAAGAACAATATCGCCAGTTAATGGATGCAGGTATTAGTGTCACAAAATCTCAATCTATTGCATTAGGGCGAGGATTAACAGAGGCTGAGCAAAAAAATCTTAAAGAAGATGTAGTGCTCCTAGTGAGTAAGTCTGTTGTATTACCAAATGGCAAAACTGAAACTGTGCTAGTACCTACTCTATATTTAGCACCAAACACAAAACGAGTAGAAGGTGGCGCTAACTTGCAAGCCCAATCGATTAACCTTTCTGTTGATACGATGCATAATAGTGGTAGTATTGTGGCGGATAAGGATGTGACTCTTACTGGTAATTCCATTCACAATGATAATGGTCTTATTAAAGGTAACACGGCTACGGTTACAGCAAATGACGAAGTTCGTAATACACAAGGCACTATTATGGGCACCGATACAGTCTCTGTATATGCTAAGAAAGACGTTGTTAATGAAGGTGGCACTATCACACAAACTAATGCAGCTGGCTCCACAAAGGTTAGTGCGGGACGCGATGTAATTAATAAAGGCGTACAGTATGAGGCCGGTAATAGCAAGGTTGAGTGGAACAGTAGCAATAATCGTCGTGAAACGATTACTGGTGTAGATCAAGGCCGTATTGGTGGTGCTGGTCAAACAACAGTAGTAGCAGGCCGAGATGTATCTATGGAGGCAGGTATTGTCTCCTCTGATGTGAATACAACTGTTACGGCAGGTCGCAATGTAACGATGAAAGCAATGAATGCTACACATGAGCTTGAAGAACATCGTTTTGATAAAGGTAAATCTGGTGGTGGACACTCTCAAACGACTCAGTCTCATGATCTGGTTAAAGCTCAATCATCTGTTGGTAGTAGCATCGAAGGTAAAAATGTTTCTGTTGTAGCCTCTGATACAGTACAACTGGAAGGTAGTCAAGTGTTAGCGGCAGATACAGTGAAAGTATCTGGTAATACGGTTGCATTAAATACCGCAAAAACTAATAGTACAGTTAATCATGTGTATCTAGATAAAAAGAAAAGCTTAGTCAAACGTGAAAGTACAAATGCTGTTGATGACGTAACAAGCACATCTGTAACAGGTTCTACAGTAAGTGGTAAAGATATAACTATTACAAGTACTCAAGATGTAACAGGTCAATCTGCTCAAATTTTGGGCGAGAATACTGTATCTGTTACCGCTGGTGGTAAGGTAGAATTGGGCGCAGATAAAGATGTTACTGATGGTTCCAGTGCTTATCGTCATAAAAAATCTGGCTTATTGGGTGGTGCCGGTATAGGTTTCTCTATTGGTAAAGAAAAACACAATATTGATGAAGCAAACCATGAAGAAGCTACTGTACGAAGCACAATTGCTAGTACGAAAGGGACTGTAAATATCAAGGCTAATGATACTGTTCATCTTACAAGTGCAGATATTGTTGCTAAAGAAGGTGCAGTATTAGATGGCTCTGCTGTTACATTAGATGGTAACGTAGACCGTAATCACATGACACATGATGAACGCTACAAAAAAACTGGTCTTACCGTATCCTTAGGTGGTGCAATAGCAAATACACTTACAAATACTACGCGCACTATAAAACAAGCTGGTGGCCGTGATGACAAACGGTTAGCTGCACTTGAACTTAACGAAGCGCGTAAACAATTACAAGATGGATATGAAGCAGTAGATGCAGCTTTACATGGAGAAAAAATACGCGATGCCGTAACAGGTAAAGTTGATAAAGTAGACGGTAAAGCTAAACGAGGTGCTAAAAATATTGATGATGCTATAAACTTATCTGTAAGCATTGGTAGCACTTCTAGAAAACAAGGACAAGTAGTAGATACAAATACATATCAAGGTGGTACTCTTGTTAGTGATAGTGAAGTACAAATTAAGGCTCGTGATGCTCAGAAAACTGGTATTGCTTTAACTGGAGAAACAGTAGAGGCTAAAAAATTAGTATTAGATAGCGCTAGTGATATTAATCTTGAGGCTGGTAAGAATACTGTAGATGTTAATAATACCTATAAAAGTTCTGGCTGGAGCGTGGGTGCTGGTATTAGCTTAACTGGCGGTGGACTCCTGGACATTAATGCAAGCGGTCATATGGCTCGTCAAAATGGAGACACCCATCAAGAAAGTTATGTACCTACTAAGATTAAAGCAGTTGAATTAGCACAACTCAAAGCAAAACGAGATACAAATATTATTGGTTCCACTGTATCTGGCAAGAAGGTAGAAGTAGACACAGGTCGTGATTTACATATTCAAAGCTTACAAGATGTAGATAACTTTAAAGAACACAGTAAGTCTGCGGGATTCTCTGTGTCCTCTAAACCTAACTTTAAAAATCCAACTGGTAGCATAAATGCTAGTGTAGGTCGAATTGATAGCAAATGGAAAAGCGTAACAGAACAAGCTGGCATTTATGCTGGAGAAGAGGGCTATAATATTAATGTAGGTAATAATACTACATTAGAGGGTGCTGTCATTAAAAGTGATGCTCCAAAAGCTAAGAATAAGTTGACTACCAAATCTCTAGAGATGAAGGACATCAAAAACGAAGCTGAGTATACATATAGCAACAATGGTATCGGCTATAACTACTATGGCAGTAAAAAGAAACTCGAAGAGATGAAGACCAAGGATAAAAAAGGCTATGATAAGATCTATAATAATATCGGTCTAGTTCCAAACTTAGGTGTAGGATCTAAAGGTAAAGCAAGCTCTACTACTCAATCTGCTATCTCTGATGGTATACTAACTGTAGATGGTAAAGAAATTGATACTAAAACTATCAATACCAATACCGAAAATACATTACATCAACTAGATAAGATTTTCGATAAAAAGAAAATTGAAGAACGCCAAGAATTAGCGCGTCTATTCTCTAAAAATGCATTTGAACAATTACATAACTGGCAACCAACAACTAAAGATGGAAAAATTGCTAAATCTATTGCACATGGCATCATAGGTGAAGTAGCAGCGCGTATGGCTGGTAATTCACCTGGTAGTGGGTTTAAAGCTACTATGACTAATGAGATGTTAATCAGTGAAATTAATAAAGTGGCTAAACATGATCCAGCTGTAGCACAATGGTTGAGTGCTGCCGTTGGTGGTGTGGTTAATAAGGCTAGTGGGGAAAATGCAAATGCTGGCTCGGCAGTTGCATCTTATGCTACAAAGTGGAATGAAGACCTTGTTTGGAATTCAGGAGTCTCAAATACTATATCCTCTTTAGCTTCAGTTGGTAAAGGTGCTTATGGTCTAGCAAAGAATGCATCACCAGCTTTAATTGCTGGAAATTTAGTAAGTACTCCACTTGTAACTGGTACGGGCGAGCCTACTACTTATGATGAAAATACAATGGCTAATATTCCTGGCACTGCATTTTATAGAAGTAGTATAAGTGCCCCTGTTGGATCTGGTGAAGTGTTAGTGGCAAGTACTGAAACTGACGTTGGGACTGTATATAATGGGCCATGGGTTAAAACTGAAACTTATCCTGGAACTTCGTTAAAGGTTCAGTTAGATTATAATTTAGATAGTGGTTTTCAGCCAATTAATGTGTATCATTCACCAGATGGAAATACTTATCAGGATAATGGAAAACATGATGTAATTAACCGAAGATTTTTTGATGGTATTAGCATTCCAGGAAGTACT
>CAUHTB010000059.1 GCA_959608595.1 uncultured Veillonella sp.
AAGAATCTATTAGTCGCTTAGCACAAATGGCGCGTGCTGCAGGTATTCACATGGTACTTGCTACGCAACGTCCTTCTGTCAACGTTATTACTGGTTCTATTAAGGCTAATGTACCTAGCCGTATTTCCTTTGCAGTAGGTTCTCAAATTGACTCCCGTACTATTCTCGATATGGCAGGTGCTGAGAAATTGCTTGGTAAAGGGGATATGTTATTTGCTCCAATTGGCGCTAATAAACCAATTCGTGTACAAGGTGCGTTTATCTCTGATGATGAGGTAGAACATCTTGTGGAATTTGTAAAAGCTCAACGTGAACCAGAATATGACGATACTGTTACACAAGAGGCTGAAAAGGAAACCGAAAAAGAATCATCTGAAGAAAATGATATCTACCGCGATGAATTATTAGAACGTGCTGTTAATCTCGTTATGGAATCTGGTCAAGCTTCTGTGTCTATGTTACAGCGTCGATTCCGCATTGGGTATACTCGTGCGGCTCGCCTTGTTGATACGATGGAAGATCTTAAAATTGTTGGTCCTAGTATGGGTAGTAAGGCTCGAGAAATTTTGATGAGCCCTGAACAAGCTAAGGCGCGATATTTTTCAGACTCCAATGATGAGCAATAATTAAATGATTACGATATGAGTATTATGTAGATTAAGAGAGGAACGAAAATGGCTGAATTAGGCGAAGAATTACGACGTGAACGAGTAAGACGTAATTTAACCTTTAAAGATGTGGAGCAAGTACTGCACATTAAAACAACCTATTTGGAAGCTATCGAAGATGGTAAGTATGACATCATTCCCGGTCAGGTCTACGTAAAAGGCTTTATTCGTAATTACGGTAATTATTTAGATCTTGATGGGGATCGCTTGGTAAAAGCCTACCAAAGTCAAGTAGGTGATATAGATACGTTTTCTTTGCGTTCTGTGACGCGTCAAAAGGCACAAGCTGCGCCAAATTTGGTGCAAAGTGAATTCGTTGAATACCAAACATCCAAAAAGCGTATGTCCTTAGAAACGCGTCAACGTAAACGTCAACGTTCTATCGTACAAGAACGCATTATTTTAGGGATTATTTTATTCTGTATGGCATTATTTTTACTATGGTTATTCCTTTTCTAATAGTTGATTAGGAATGATAGAAAGGCATTTACTCAATTAATGGATAGATTTTTAGTAACAGAACCTTCGGATATGAAGAAACGTGGTTGGGCCGAATTAGATTTTGTCCTCATTAGTGGGGACGCCTATGTAGACCATCCTTCCTTTGCACCTGCAGTTATTGGCAGATACTTAGAATCCAAAGGGTATCGTGTAGGTATTATAGATCAACCAGATTGGAATGATGTAGAGGCTTTCAAAAAACTTGGTAAACCGCGTCTAGCATCCCTTGTTACGGCAGGGAATCTAGACTCAATGCTCAATAAATTTACGGCGGCTAAGAAAATTCGTCGACAAGATGACTATTCTCCAGGTGGAGAAGCGGGCCATCGCCCAGATCGAGCTACCTTGGTATATGCGAATCGCATGAAGGAGGCTTATAGTGATGTGCCTCTTATTATCGGTGGCATAGAGGCGTCCTTACGCCGATTTGGTCATTATGATTATTGGTCAGATACTGTGCGTCGTTCTATTTTAGTTGATTCAAAGGCGGATGTACTCATTTATGGTATGGGTGAACTTCAAATTGTAGAATTAGCTGATTCGTTAGATCAAGGTAGATTTAAAGAGTCCTTGCCATCTATTCGTGGTATTTGTTATATGGCCAAGGAAATCCCTACCATAGACTATGTTGAGTGTCCATCTTTTGAGGACATTAAAGCGGATAAGATGGCTTTTGCTGATGCATTCCGTATGCAGTATGATGAACAAGATCCATTCTATGGTCGTATAGTAGTACAAAAACATGGTGATAGATATCTTGTTCAAAACACACCTGCATTGCCACTTACGCAGGAGGAAATGGATGGCGTATATAATTTGCCGTATACTCGCAAGTGGCATCCTAAATATGATGATAAGGGTGGCGTACCAGCGTTAAGCGAAGTACAATTTAGCCTTGTTAGTCAACGTGGCTGCTTTGGTAGCTGTTCTTTCTGTGCCATTACAAATCACCAAGGTCGCATCATTCAAAATCGTAGTCATGAGTCTTTACTTGATGAAGCTCAAACTATGATTAATATGGATAACTTTAAAGGATATATTCATGATGTTGGGGGCCCTACGGCGAACTTCCGTCATTTAGCTTGTGACAAACAAGCTGTATATGGTGCTTGTAAAGGTCGTACTTGTGCTGCTCCAGAGCCTTGTGAAAATCTAAATACAAACCATGATGACTATATTGCTTTACTCCGTAAATTACGTAAGCTAAAAGGCGTAAAAAAGGTATTTGTTCGTTCTGGCTTGCGTTATGACTATGTTCTAGCGGATAACAATAAAGATTTTGTCCGCGAGCTTTGTGAATTTCATGTAAGTGGACAATTAAAAGTAGCGCCAGAACATGTTTCTAAACGCGTTACCAATATGATGGGCAAAGCTGGTAAGGAAGAGTTCCTCACCTTTAAATCTTGGTTTGAAGAGGCCAATAAAAAGCTTGGTAAGAAGCAATATTTAGTACCATATTTTATGAGCTCTCATCCAGGTTGTGCCTTGGAAGATGCTATTGAATTAGCTGAGTTCTTACGTGATCAACATATGTATCCAGAACAAGTGCAAGACTTTATTCCTACGCCGGGGAGCTTATCGACATGTATGTACTATACGGGCATTAACCCACTGGATGGAAAACCTGTATATGTTGCCAAAAAAGGTAGAGATAAAGCTAAGCAGCGGGCCTTAATGCAATATAAAAATATTGAAAATTATGACCTTGTAAAAGAGGCGCTCATTGAAGCTAATCGACGTGACTTGATAGGGTTTGGACCTGAATGTTTGATTCCACCACGCCCAATTGGTCGGACTAATCGTCCTAGTCAATCTAGTGGTTCTCGTAATAGTGGGAAGAATAATGATCGTCGCAACGGACGTCAGTCTAGTGAGAAAAGTAGTAAGGGTAGACCCTCTCGTAATGGCATGACCAAAAGTCGCCCATCTAATAGTAATCGAGGACGTGGTAGTCGTTAATAATGGAGAATAGTTTTGTCTATTCTGGTTTGGGAATACGTTATGTCTTATAGGAGGCATATATGAAACGGTGGATTGCTCCGGGCGTTTTAGCCCTATTTGTTATAGGAATGTTAACCTATGGCGTAAACTTTTACCATCAAGAACAGTTAGAACATGCAAAAGAACCTGTTCGTGGTGAGATTACAGTTTATACAGACTTGCCGAACAATATAACTACATTGCTTGCCGATCGTTATGAAGAGGAGAAAAATGTAAAAGTTACAGTTATGCCTCTTACAGAAGAGCAAATGGCCCAACGGTCGGCTTCAAATGTAGCTGATACATCTGGTGATCTGGTACTTACCTCTGAAGATAATCTCGTTGTAGGGGCAAATGCAGGGAAATATGCACCTATCGTTAATGAGAGAATTGACGAAGTACGTGATAATCTAAAAGATATAAATGGGTATTGGGTAGGTCTTTGGTATGATCCTATTGTATTTGTTCAAAATGACACCTTCTACAATGGGATAGGTAAATATATTACTACTTGGGATACATTGGGCAAACAAGGTGATTGGTCTATTGTGATGACCGATTTTGTAGCATCCCAAAATGCAGCTAATTTGTTATATAACATGGTGGAATATAGAGGCGAGCCTGAGGCACTGAACTATTTATATAGCTTAAAGCCACATATAATACAACATGCCAAGTTCTTGTCTACTCCAGTTCGCTTAACTGCGTTAGGAGAGTCTAATATCGGCATTGGTAATTTGTCTGATGCGGCCCAATATACTCGTCATGGATATCCGATTAAGGTTATATACCCAACAGATGGAACATCTTATTATGTAACTGGCGCTGCTGTATTAAAAAATTCAAAGCATAAAGCAGATAGCGTTGAATTTATTAATTGGTTGTTATCTACAAAGACTGCAAAATATATGGTTGAAAATAATTTCACCTATATATTTACGAATCCAGAAATGGATGAGCCAAAAGACTCATTGGGGCACGAGTTGATTTTATGGCCTGTTAATGGTGGTTACACTATAGATGGTAAAAAGTTATTGTTAAATCACTGGGTTAGCCAAGTGCGCTTCCGCAAGGAGTAACTCAGTTATATAGATCCTATTACAGGAAGTAAATTGAGAAATAAACTAGTTATGAAAGGATATAGAATGGGTAAGAAATTAGGGTATGTTAGCCTAGGTTGTGCTAAAAACTTAGTAGATACAGAGGTAATGTTAGGCTTATTGAAAGATAATGGCTATACGATTACAGAGGACCTAAGCGAAGCAGATCTTATCGTTGTAAATACCTGTACCTTTATTGAGAAAGCAAAAGCCGAGTCTATTAATACTATTCTTGAGGTGGCTCAATATAAAGAGGATGGTAAATGTAAAGGCCTTATTGTAGCAGGTTGCTTAAGCCAACAATATCAAGATGAATTATTCCAAGAAATTCCTGAAATTGATGCTTTAATCGGTACAGGTGCATGGGACCAGATTATGGTAGCCGTTGATGCTATTGAACATGGCAATCGCAGTTGTATCATGGAAAATATTACAAATATTTATGATGAGCGTATGCCGCGTATTCAAACAACGCCTCGGTACAGTGCATATGTAAAAATTGCTGAAGGCTGTAATAATGGTTGTACCTTCTGTATTATTCCAAAGGTGCGTGGTGCATTCCGCAGTCGTACTATCGAGTCTATTAAGGCCGAAGTAGAACGATTGGCTGCATCCGGTGTTAAAGAGGTCGTTCTTATCGCTCAAGATACGACTAGCTATGGTATTGACCTCAACGATGGTAAGCCATTGTTGACTACATTGCTTAAGGAATTAACTACTGTAGAAGGTATCGAATGGATTCGCATGTTATACTTATATCCAACTTTCTTCTCCGATGAATTGTTAGATATTATCGTTAATGAGCCAAAACTTTGTAAATATGTAGATATTCCATTGCAACATGTGAATAACGATATTTTAAAACAAATGAATCGTCGTGATGATCGTAATGATATTGAATGTTTGCTTAAGAAGATTAGAAATGCACCGACTCATATTACATTGCGCACATCTATCATCGTTGGGTTCCCTGGTGAAACAGATGAACAATTTGAAGAACTTTGTGACTTTGTAAAAGAAATCAAATTCGATAATATGGGCGTGTTTACCTACTCTCAAGAGGAAGGTACACCAGCTGGTGCCCGTGAAGATCAAGTCCCAGAAGAGGTTAAAGAAGAACGTTATCATATTCTCATGTCCATTCAAGCAGCTATTTCTGAAGAGAATAATCGCGATTTAGAAGGTACTGTTGACTATGCAATGGTGGAAGAAATCGAGGACGGCGAGAATGGCACATTACTAGCTAAAGGACGCTTGAAATCTCAAGCACCTGATGTAGACGGTAATATGTACATTGAGGACTGCGGTGAAGAGGTTCAACCTGGTGATATTCTTAAGGTACAGGTAGAGCAGGGCTTTGCGTACGATGTAGTAGCTACGGTTGTAGAATAAAACACAGCTCGATTCTTTCGATTGTGGAGGTGATCTGATGATTGTAGAACTTATTTCTACAGGTTCAGAAT
>CAUHTB010000060.1 GCA_959608595.1 uncultured Veillonella sp.
TGCCCATGTACCTTTGACATGAACAACATCCGTAGTAACAGTCGCATTCCCCGCCCACACTACAAGCGGTGCACTAAGCCATAAGGCAACTGCACTAGACAGAATAACGCTGCGTTTTACATGTCCCCACCTATTCATTGTGCCCTCCTAAAATTTAATGAAATATATTATGTTGTATCTTTTACACCCATAAAAAAAGATACACTTTAGCAACACATAATGACATTGAATATCATTTATATTTTAATGTTAGCAAAGTGTATCTTGCATATCTACTCCGAAAAGACCAAAAATATACATTTTGGACAATATTAAGTTTTATAACCTACCCGTTCTAAGCCTTAAACACTTATATTTTAAATATTACTAACACTATAATGCATGCCTTGGTTTAGTTTGGCTTAAGGTATTTATACTTTACGATAAGCACTAGGCGTTACACCTGTGGACTCTTTGAATGCACTAGTAAATTTACTACCATTCTCGTAGCCTACAGCATTAGCAATTTCTAAAACAGATTGATCTGACTCTTGAAGCAAGCGCTTAGCGGCATTAATACGACATTCCTTTAAATATTGATGGATTGTCGTACCATATACCCCTTTAAAACAACGCTTTAATGTTGATGTAGGAATATCAAATTGGTCAGACAAGGAATCTATGGTTATCCGTTTCATAAACTGTGTAGATATATATTCATTAACAGCTTTTACAATATCTACTTGTTGTTTACGATAGGAGCTTCTCTTTTCATGATTAGTTGTAGAAATAATAGATAATAATAAGAAAATTTCAATAACTTTTAACTTAAAATAGTGCCCTTTAATTTGATCAGGCACTTTATATAAGCTAGAAAAAATTTGACGAACCGCTTCCGTCTCTTCCATCATCATACCAAAGTCAGAATGCTCACAGAATCGATTTGCTAATTGAGTCAAATCGATGCGCGCTTCAGTCACAAGTGCATCTAATACGGGTTGAGCCTTTTCAACATCTACGAGTAATACAATCCCTTTAAAGAGCTTTGTAGGGAAGTAGTTCTCATGTTGATAATCAGCATGAATATGCCATCCTATGGACATATCACCGGGCCCCATATATAAATAATCACCAGCTGTAAACTTGCACTCAATGCGCCCCTCTTCACAATGATTTATGGCAAACGTCTTTGTATGTGATTTTGCATAAAATTGAATTGTTTCTTGCTTCACATCAAGGAACATCAAATCGATACCGTCAAACACTGTATGTCTCGACATAGAATTTCCTGCATGTGAAACTGCATGATTATGTGGATTCATACGATCACCATATACACAAATACTATAAAAATTATTATATACATAATTATCATAGTATACTTATTGATATCCATTGTCAAATTTAAAATAGTAATAATTCATTTTTCTTTAATAATATAAGTTTTTCCTATTTGTAATCCATATAAGATATTTTCAGTAATATATAAGACTTTGTTCATTAGACTCTATTCATTACACAGCCTATCTATGTATTATTGATTTTACAATAAAATAAGCCTTGCAAGTTAAACCAATGCAGTCTAACTTACAAGGCTATATTTAGAGTTATTAGTGATAATTCTTTATTTTTTTGTTTTTACAATAAAGACTAATGCTATAACATGACCAATCCATACAAAGGCCATAACACCAAGTGCAATAGGCATATTCTGACTAAAATATGCACCAATTGCCATTATTGTACTAACCGATAAGAGAATGGACAACTTTGTCCGCAACGTCAACGCTTTATCGCGTTCATAAGCACCAACAGTCTTTTGATATAAACTAGACGCCAAAAACATTTTATGGAATCGTTCAGATCCTCGAGCTAAACAAAACAAGGTAAGCATATAAAAAGGTACTGTTGGCAATAGTGGTATTACAATTCCTGCTGTACCGAGAACAAAACTGATTGCTCCAATAGTCAAGAATATATATCGCACAACCACATTACTATGTTGCTCAGTTGTTTTCATTACTCCTCTTCTACGTAGTTAATAACTTTACCTTTTGTTTTAATAAAGTTTGGAATAATAAGTACAAGAGCTGCAATGGCTACGATACCATAGATACCAGCCATACCAATCCATTCGAATGCATGACCTAATACAAGACCCATTACGGCAAAGTCTGCATCACCAAATGTTGTATTTTGGAAACCTAATTGACCAAGAACTGGCAATGCCAATGCTGGTAAGAAGGTAATAGCCAAACCATTAAGGAATGCACCTACTGCAGCACCACGACGGCCGCCTGTAGCATTACCATAAATGCCTGCTGTTGCACCACAGAAGAAATGAGGTACAAGACCAGGAATGATCAATACACCACCTACAGCACCAAGGATAAGCATGCCGATAATACCGCCAATAAAGGAGCTAATGAAGCCCAATACTACAGCCGTTGGAGCATATGTAAAGAATACTGCACAGTCTACTGCTGGAATTGCATTAGGGATAATTTTTGTAGCAATACCTTGGAAAGCAGGAATCAAGTCACCTAAGATCATACGTACACCAGAATATACGATTGTTACACCTACGGCAAAGTTCATAGCACTCATAACCGCATATAAGTAAGGGCTCATGTCACCAGATAAGGTAGCTACAAACTCAGAACCTGCTGCAAAGGCTGCAATCAAATAGAATACGATCATAGTCAATGCTGTAGATAATGTGGAGTCACGTAAGAAGCCCCATTTTTCAGGAATTTCAATATCTTCGGTACTATCATCTGCTTTACCTACATATTTAGCAACCCAAGCAGATAAATAGTAACCTAAGCTACCAAAGTGACCAATAGCAATTTCATCACCGTCTGTAACTTTGGATGTATAACTTTGACCGATTGCTGGAGAGATAGCAGACCAAGCGCCCATCAAGAAACCACCTACAAGGATGAGTTCCATACCAGATAAACCTGCTGTACCAAGTACGGCAGACATAAGACATGCCATAAACAAGCTATGATGACCTGTTAAGAACACATATTTGAACTTGGTGAAACGAGCAATACATAAGTTCATCAATAAGCCTACAACGAGAATAGACATCGTTTCAACACCAAGTACCTTTTGCGCTACAGCTACGATAGCTTCGTTGTTTGGTACAACGCCAGTAATGTGGAATCCATGCTCAATCATCTTACCTAGTGGATCAAGGTTATTAACGATAACACCTGCACCGGCTGCGAGCATCAAGTAGCCAAGAATAGGTTTTAATGTACCAGTCATTACCTTATGAAACGGACGTTTCAAGGCAATTAAACCTATACATGACATAATACCAATCAAAAGTGCTGGTTGAGACAGCACATCGCGTAAGAACTCTAATACCATTTCCATGGCACTACCTCCTATATATAGTTGTTACATTTTATTGAGCTGCTTGTTTCAATGCATCAAGAATATCTTCAGTGATTTTCTTTTTATTGATATAGCTACGAACAATAGCGACATTCTTATCTTCAAATTGTTCAGCTAACTCTTTTACAGTTACAATAAGGTCTGCTTTGCGGCCTTGTGCGGCATTAAAATCAATAGATTCAACTTGTGCATCAATACCATTTTCAGCACAAATCTCTTCAATTTTCATTTTTAGCATCAAGCTAGAACCAATGCCATTACCGCATACAGTTAATACAGAAATCATACTTGCCTCCTCCTAAACGTATTCTTGATCTTCTAAACGCTCTGCCAAGAATTCTTGTACATCTTCAATACATTCAAAATCAGCTGCTGCATCTAAAAACTCTTCATCTTCAAATAACGTAGCAATATCAGTCAACAATTGAATATGTTCATCCTTGTTAGGAGCACATAAGAATAATGCAACAGAAACCGGATCGTTATCAGGGCTACCAAAGTTTAATGGTTTTTCTAAGGTTACTAAAGCAGTACCTACACGTTTTGCCCCATTTTCCGGGCGAGCATGTGGCATAGCAAGACCTGGTGCCAATACAATATATGGCCCCATTTCACGTACAACCTCTACCATAGCCTCTGTATAAGATGGGTCAGTAAAACCTGCATCAACCATAAGTTGACCACCGTGACGAATTACCTCTTCCCACGTTTCTGCGGGATAATGAAAAGATACATTATCCTCAGATAGTAAATCTTGTAACAAGCTAACACCTCCTAAATTTACTCACGTATATACTTGTATTATATCTATTCTTACAGTTTTTTCATATAACAAAATAGGAATACGGTAATAAAAACAAATAAAATTAACATTTTACCTATTATTTTATTAATAAATTACCTCAAATTAACGAATGAATATTTATCCTTATTTCTAAATTTTTATTAACATTAAAATCTTATTTTAAATTTCACTTCGAGTACGATTTTAACAAGAACTTCTATAGAATTATACTTATTATAATCAATACCTATACATGTATGTATATTGTATATATATAGAAAGTTCTCTATACTTAGATAAGGTTATATTACCTATACAATAAAATAAGGAGATTTTATGCAAACTTCTATAAAAGCATTAATACTATGTATAATATTATGTATTTCATTGGTAACGGCCTTACAATTTGGATCCACATTTATTTCTTTAGATCAAATCATTCCTGCACTTATGGCTATGATGGACCCAAATGCCACCACATCCATGACAAACACAATTATTACAGATATTCGTTTGCCTAGGCTCATCTACTCAGTACTAACAGGTATAGGCCTATCCCTTGTAGGTTTATTAATGCAAACGGTAACTAGAAATGCTCTAGCAGATCCCTATGTATTAGGTGTTTCATCGGGTGCTAGTACAGGTGCCGTATTTGCTATCATCATGGGCGGTATTCCACTACTAGGGGCCTATAATACGCCTGTTTTTGCAGCCCTAGGTGCAGCTCTCTCTATTATCTTGGTATTGCTCTGTGTTGGTAAAAGCAACAGCCCTGTGAAGCTCATCCTCATCGGTATGGGCATGACGGGGATATTCTCGGCTTTAACTATGATGATTATTTACGGAGCCAAGCACGAGGCACAAGTTCGAAGTGCTATGTTCTGGCTCCTAGGTAGCTTCGCAGGCATTCAATGGGGTGATTTACCATTAACGGCTATTATTGTAATCTTGTTTATGCTATACATCTATATGTTTAATCAAGATCTTGATGTGCTACTACTAGGTAATCATGAAGCAGCACAAATGGGCTTATCAGTTAAACAGTTACAGCTAAGCATCGTTATTATATCCTCTATTGTCATTGCCACATTAGTATCAAAAGTGGGTGTAGTCGGTTTTATAGGACTCATAATTCCACATCTAGCTAGAATTGTGGGTGGCCCTAAGCATAGAAACACATTACTTTTTAGTGCTCTAATCGGTAGTATCGTCATGATATGGTCAGATGTATTATCAAGAGCCCTATATAGTCCGGAAGAAATCCCAATCGGTGTTCTTACATCCTTACTAGGGGCTCCACTCTTCATATGGATTATTATGAATCGTTACAAACACTATGGTTAGTGTATATCATATCTATAGGAGATACTATGTATCAAATTAATCAGCTGTCTTTTTCTTATGAAACCAAAGAAGTGTTAAAGAATATTTCTGTAACATTTCCTACCAATAAAATAACAGCCATAATTGGACCAAATGGATGTGGTAAGTCTACGCTACTTAGCCATCTATAT
>CAUHTB010000061.1 GCA_959608595.1 uncultured Veillonella sp.
GTTTCATTACGCCCCATAGCAATAGGAATCATATGCTGACGAATGACCATATCTTGATAGATCTCTTCACTAGTATATATGGTTCTATCCTCTAACACTTGTTGGATGGCTGAAACTTTTAAGGTACTGCTATAAATTGATGAGCCCACAAGTCGTCGGTCAAATCCTAGCACATCTACTAGTTGTACAGCCGCCTCATTACCATACAGAATTCTATGAGAATCATCAAAAATGATTAAACCATCAAAGTAAGAAATCGGTTCATATGATTGTATTTGCTCATCCGTAGCAGTCAACATGAGCCGTTGCATCGTATCCGACAAGGTATACTCTTGCTCATATTGTTCTATCTTAATAGACGGAGACACGGTAAAAGCAATGCCCCCAATAATACGACCACCATTGTCGACAACAGGAAAAACATGTTGTCGTTGATCATGTTCTACCCCAATAAGAGGTTGTCCACTTTCCATCATAGAATGCCATGTATTATTCCCTTTTAACTGTCGAGTAATAACACCTTGGTCACTCCGTTCAATACACAGCATATCAGCACGATGATGCATAGTACCTTGTGAGGACTCTAGAAGAGGTGTAAAAATCTGTATCCTTTGACGGGTCAATGACTCGCCAAAGGATATAAGTTTACTAATATGCTCTAATAATGAGGTTTGTAATGGACTTAATGGTGTTGTATTTAAAATATCTTGACCGATATCCACGATTAATCCTCTTTCCAAGATACATGACCAATTTCAACACTTGGTTTTGCATTCAATGTTAAATCTGCGAATTTACCGGCTTGGGCCATATAATAAGCGCGACAACCAATCATCGCTGCATTATCAGTGGACAAAATTTTATGAGGCTTGTAATAGGTAAATCCTTCTTTTTCGCACATCTTTTGTAATGCTGTTTGTAAACCTTTATTAGCAGAAACACCACCAGCTATGGTAATACGAGTTTCCCCCAATGTATGCGCTGCATCTCGTGTTTTCTCAACTAATACATCTACAATCGCCTTTTGGAAGGATGCTGCAACGTCTGCTTGATTTATCGGTTCATTCTTTTGCTGCTTACTATTTAAATAGTTTAACACCGCAGATTTTAAGCCACTGAAACTAAATTCAAAATTACCGGGCTCACTCAATGCTTTTGGAAATTCAATAGCATCTGGATTCCCTTCAAGAGCTAAAGCATCAATATGAGGGCCACCTGGGTAAGGGAAACCCATAACGCGAGCAATTTTATCAAATGCTTCCCCTGCTGCGTCATCCCGAGTTTGTCCAAGGATATCAAACTCTTCATAGCCTTTCACATGCACTAACATGGTATGACCACCAGACACGACGAGGCTTAAAAATGGAGGCTCCAATTCTGGATTAGCTAAGAAATTAGCAAAAATATGACCTTCCATATGGTGAACTGGTATCAAAGGAATACCTGTAGCAAAGGATAACCCCTTTGCAGCAGCTACACCAACTAATAATGCCCCTACAAGACCTGGGCCATAGGTAACGCCAATATGGTCTATATCTTGTAACGTCACATTTGCATCGCGCAATGCTTGATCTATAACCGGTATAACTTGTTCAATATGATGGCGTGATGCGATTTCTGGTACAACACCACCAAATTTTCTATGAATAGGTACTTGGCTAGAAATTACATGAGATAAAACAGTGCGACCATCCTTTAAGACAGATGCAGATGTTTCATCACAACTACTTTCCAAGGCTAATGTGTAAATACTCATTCTATTTCCTCTGAAACGAGAGACATAATATAAGCATCCTCTTTTGGCTCTGAATAATACTCTTTACGAATTCCCTTAACAGTAAATCCTAGATTTCTATACATTGCCAAGGCCGGTAAATTAGATATGCGTACCTCCAAGAAGATTTCATGCATCCCTCTATTCAAACATTCTTCTATTAATTCTTTAGTAAGTTTTGAGCCATATCCCTTACCACGGGCGGAAGGTAAAATAGCAATATTCGTAATCTGTCCTTCATCGTATACGAGCCAAGCACCAGCATAGCCCACAATATGCTCATCTTCACAAATGACCATATATAGCTTATTATCGGCCCCTTCAAGTTCAGCAAGTACAGATTCCAAGCTCCATGGAACAGAAAAGGACTGTTGCTCTATATCATAAATGGATTGAGCATCATCTACCGTAGCTAACCGAATCTCCATTATTCTACTCCTGCCGCTTCAGTGACAACAACTGTAGGATTTTGGTTTAACATGTCTGGATTATTCTTATGGCGTTCCTCCCATAAAACCTCTGCTTCAGAGCGACGGATATAATAAGGAACCATATCCATTGGATCACATATCTCTTCACGGATAACTAAGTCGCGTCCCGCTAAAAGTAAAGAACTGGCTTTAGGAATGCGTTGTGAAATATCTAGAATAGTCAAATTAGTATCGTTTTCGTTTAAAAGCTTTTCAATGCGCTTGATACCATCACCTAAGAATAAGACCTCTTCCTTAGTTTCTCGGAACTTTTCTAATAAATCACTAGCCGCAATAACAAAGGGTTCCTCTTTACATACTAGCTCATTGTTTTCATATCGATACAGACCAGTATAGACATGCTTTTTCTGAGCATCGATAACAGTACAGATAGTTCTATTTGTATATGAAACATTATGAGCCAAACTATCCATTGTCATCACACCATACAATGGAATTTGTAAGGCATAAGCCATAGCTTTTGCAGTCCCCATACCTATACGCAATCCCGTAAATGAACCAGGACCGATGCTAACTATAATACCTTTTAGTTCATTCTTTTTTACTTGTGAGGCTCGCAACAACATGTCGATGTGAGGTATTAGCTGCTCAGAATGAGTTAATCCCGCTTGAATGGTTAATTCACCAATCAAGTTTGTTTCATCCATTAAGGCCACACTCGATACGAGCGAACTTGTCTCAATTCCCAACCACATATGGGCCTCCTATATCTACTAAATCATCTTTCGTAAGATAATCACTACTTAACGTAATGGATCGGCTTGTATCATCAATACGAGTTAAATATATCCATAATGTTTCATCTGGTAATTCATCAGAAAATTTATCAGCCCACTCCACAATGGATACACAGTCCTCTGTATATTCGTAAAAGCCAATATTTTCTAGTTCACTTATATCATCCAACCGATATACATCAAAATGATATAAATGTGTTCTATCAACATCGTAAGTATTCATGATAGCAAACGTAGGGCTTGTAATCTCCTCTGTAACGCCAAAGCCTTTCGCAATGCCTTGAGATAGATGAGTTTTTCCTGTCCCCAAATTACCAATTAAGGCAATACATAAAGGGTCTCCACTTTGTTTGACCCATTTGCCTAATAATTGTCCAAATTGTTGTGTATCTTCAACTGTATGAGTCTCTAATTGAACCTGTGCCTTATGATTCATGAAAATGATTATATCCTTTCGCTTCTATGGTCTTAATCGTTTTATCTGGTGTTACCATCTGCACCTGAGCTGGTCCAGATACAACTTCACCAATTATTGTAATGCCTGCTAAATTCTCTAATTTAGAAAGCAATGATTTAGGAGCCGTGAATACTAGTTGAAAGTCCTCTCCACCATACAATGCATAGTCCACTGGATTAGTCTGCAAATACTTAGCTAATTCATAAGTCTCCTCATGTAGTGGAATAGCTTTTTCCTCTATGACAATAGATACATTGCTAGCCGATGCAATTTCATTTAATTCACTACCGAGACCATCACTAATATCATTCATACTATGAATACCTAATTGTCTCAATTGTTGGCCCAATTCTATTTGTGGATCTGGACGTTGATGACCAACCTTGGTCATATGATAACCATCTAAATTATATGATAAGGCACCCAAACCTGTAGCAGCATAACCTACGTAATTTGTAATACCCACAATATCACCTACTTGCGCACCGCTACGCATAATAGCAGTTCCTTTAGGGACATCACCAATAATTGTTACAGTCCACACCATGGGCCCTTCCGTACACACCGTATCCCCACCAAGTATATTAAGATGATATTTTGCGCATTGATCTTTTATACCTCTATAAACTTCATCAAGAATAGCCGTATCAACATATTCAGGTGCCGCCACAGATAGCACAATTTGACGAGGAGTACCACCCATAGCAGCAATATCACTCAAATTGGCCGTCATGAGACGATAGCCTACATCATAGGGCTTCATATAGTGAAAGCTAAAGTGAACCCCTTCCACCATCGTATCAGTACTAATTAATTGATCTGTTTCTTCCTTAGCACTATATACAGCACAATCATCACCAATTCCTGTAATCACAGTACTTGGATCATGTATCGTATTATCTTGAATGTGGCGAATGAAATTAAATTCCCCTACATCTTTTAATTGCATCTCATCACCTGGCTTCCGATTAGTATACATATTGTATTGTAACATATATAAAAGACAACAAAAATAGCAGATAGTTGATATATCAACTATCTGCTATCAATGAGCCTAACTTAATTATTTTTTAATTAGGTTTGTCATCCGTTTAACAGGATCTTTCGTATCAAAGGAACCTACAGTAGGTACCTTTTTACCATTGCTAACGAAGAGAACACCATTAATATTATCAAAGGATGTCAATGTATTTACAATGGCAGCCATTTGTAATTTAACAGTTAAGTCCCCACCATTACCTTTTACGAAAGCGTCATTCACTTCTACAGAAGCAATGCCGTCCTTTACAGTAACGGATGTAATTTTAATATCCTTGGAGAATACTGGATATTTTTGTGCTCTATCAGCTTTTAACATCGCTAGAAGAGCAGCTTTAGGCGTTACTTTGTCCGCCTCCATCTCAACGGTTGATTGTTTTACCCCTGAGCCATCCTCTGTTGGAACAAAGAAGGCCATCTTAACCATTTCTTGAGATGTTTTTGTTGTTTCTGCATCCTTATTGACTTTCGTCTCTTGCACAGGTTCACTTTTACCCGTTGTAGGTGCTTGATTAGGTGTACAACCCGCTGCAAATGCAAGCAAACCTACGCAGAGGATCGACAGAACTTGTTTACGTAATTTCATCGATTAACCTCCAAAGTAACTAGCAATACCATTGGCAATGCGATTTGCAAAGTCTTCTTGTGTTTGAGGAGATTGCAATACACGTTCTTCATTAGGGTTGGAAATAAAACCAAGCTCTACAAGAACTGCAGGCATGTTAGAATGTCTCAACACATATAAGTTACCTTCTTGAATGCCACGGTCACCATTGAAACCTGGAACGCTAGCAATTTGAGATTGTACCTTTTGTGCTAATCGAGCATCATTGCCTGTTTTACTATAGTAGTATGTTGCAATACCACCAACACTTGGGTTGTTGAATGCGTTAATATGCACACTGATGAGCGCATCAGAATTGCTACGGTTTGCTACGTTAACACGAGCACCCAATTCATCAACACCACTTGCATTAGGACCGTATACGTCTACGTCTGTAGTACGAGTCATAAGCACTTTAGCGCCACGATTTTCTAGAGCTTTTTTCAAGTACATAGAAATCGGTAGTGTAATATTTTTCTCTTGTACACCATGCGGCCCAACGGCACCAGAGTCACTACCACCATGACC
>CAUHTB010000062.1 GCA_959608595.1 uncultured Veillonella sp.
ATTATTGGCTAATAAAGCTTATGGCAGTCGAAAAGAAGTTCATCAACTCTTAAAGGATCAAAGAGTTACTATTAATGGTGAAATAACAACAAAAAAAGATAGCCATGTTGATATTGAATCTGATGTAATAATGGTTGATGGACAAGTGGTTAATACTAAGCAGCAGTATTATATAAAATTTCATAAACCCAAAGGCTATGTTACAGCTGTGGAGGATGCAAAGCATCCTGTTGTAATGGATTTATTGCCACCTGAATATATTAAAATGGGGGTAGTTCCAGTCGGAAGATTAGACAAGGATACAGAAGGATTACTGTTGCTTACCAATGATGGTGTTTGGGGACACTCAATCATCAATGGTAATAAACATGTATCCAAGGTTTATTACGTAGAATATGATGGTGAGTTAACAGAAGAAGGAATTCAACGTATAAAAGAGGGGATTGTACTAGGTGACGGAACCCATTGCAAGCCTGCTTTAATTGATGTTGTATCTTCTCAATCTCTGCATATTACCATTGAAGAAGGCAAATATCATCAAGTAAAACGTATGATTGGTGCAGCAGGCGGTACTGTTACATATTTAAAACGGTTAACTATAGGCCATATAGATTTAACAGGCATAGAAGAGGTTGGTTCTATACAGGACTTAACCATTGGTGATATAGAGGCTTTCAAAAAATAGCATAAAATTCTATTCAATATAGGTATTTTATGGTAAGATTAATTGTACTTTATAGACTAGGAGCAAGATTATGAATGGTTTAAATCTGCTACAACAGTATATTAAAGAGCAAGAATTAACAGGCGTCATTTTGATGAGCCCTATAAATTTACATTATTTTGCTGGTTTTACTGGTACTACAGGCTTTGCTATCATTACACAAGATAAAGCCTTTATGATTACTGATTTCAGATATACTGAGCAAGCTACAAAACAATGTGAAGGATATACAGTCATTCAATATGAATCCTCTGTTATGGATACTCTTGTAGATATATTCAATGAGCATCATATTCACGAAGGTTTATTCGGTATTGAAGGCAAGCAAATGCCGGTAGATACGTATGAAACCTTATGTGATACATTAGATGAACGCTTTAATTTTACTTCTATCAATTTTGCTAAACTACGAGCAGTTAAACGAGAAGATGAATTAGAATTATTGCGAAAAGCTGCTAAAATTGGTGACGACGCCTTTGCTGCATTATTACCACAATTAAAGGTAGGAATGACAGAAAACGAAGCGCGCATCATATTAGAAACAGAAATGTTAAAACGTGGATCAGAGGAGCCTTCCTTTGCAACCATCGTTGCTTCTGGTAACCGTTCTAGTATGCCTCATGGTGTAGCTAGTGATAAGGTCATTGAAGCAGGTGATTTTGTTACCTTCGACTTTGGCTCCGTATATAAGGGTTACCATTCCGATATGACTAGAACTATTGTAATGGGTCCTGCCTCTGAATTACAAAAAAAGCTGTATAGTATAGTTTTAGAAGCACAAAAACGCGGCGTAGCTGCTGTTCGGGCTGGTATTACTGGTAAAGAACTCGATGCAGTATGTCGTTATTATATCAAAGAACATGGATATACCAAGGAATTTAATCATGGTACTGGTCATGGCGTAGGTCTCGAGATTCACGAAGAACCAGTGGCTAATACAAAATCCGATACGGTATTTACAGAAAATATGATCATTACGGTAGAGCCTGGTATTTATATTACAGGTACTATCGGATTGAGAATAGAGGATAGTGTCATCGTCAAATCTGACGGCTATGAGGTGTTGACACATAGTCCAAAAGAGTTAATTGAAATAGGTATTTAGAAGGAGAAGAGTTAGATGATTTCCAGTAATGATTTTCGTCCAGGTGTAACCGTTGAAATCGACGGTAATGTATGGCAAGTAGTTGATTTCCAACACGTTAAACCAGGTAAAGGTGCTGCATTCGTGCGTACAAAAATGAAAAACTTGCAAACTGGTTCTGTAGTTGAGCGTACATTTAATGCAGGTGAAAAAGTGCCTAAAGCACATGTTGATCGTCGTCGTATGCAATACTTATATGAATCTGATGGCTCTTATACATTCATGGATAACGAAACTTATGATCAAGTTGAACTTACCCTTGAACAATTAGGTGATGCTAAAAACTTCCTTCTTGAAAATATGGAAGTATCCATCATGTTCTTCCAAGGTATCGTAATCGGTATCGATTTACCTGTAGCTGTTGAGCTTCGCGTAGTTGAAACAGATCCTGGTATCCGTGGCGATACTGCAACTGGTGGTAATAAACCAGCCGTATTAGAAACAGGCTACACTGTAAAAGTACCTCTCTTCATTGAAGTAGATGATGTACTTCGTATTGATACTCGTACAGGACAATACATCGAACGTGCCTAATACTCATTGATATGTATTGGGGCAAGATCTTTTCAAGGAATCTTATTCCCCATATATCGTAACATTTGCATTGTAAGCACTTGTCGTCTATGTAATTATATATAGGGACAGGTGCTTTTTTTGAAAGAGGCCAGTATGACCAAGAAAAATACTGAACTAGAGTCTGGTAAAATTAAGATTAGTGAAGATGTATATGCTACGATTGTCACTATGGCAGCACTTGAAACAAAGGGTATACATCATATGAGCTCCACCTTTAATGATGGTGTTAATACCTTCTTTAGACGTAAATCTGATCATGAAGGTGTAAAGATATCATTTAACGATGAAGGAGCTCTTTCTGTAACATTATATGTTTGCATTCAATATGGATACCGTATCCCTGATGTGGCCTTACGTTTACAAGAACGTATCAAAACAGCTTTAGTTTCTTATACCGAAATTGAGGTACAAACCATTGATGTAGTGGTACAAGACATTATTTTTGATGATCTAGTAACACCATCACAGCCTTAGGAGGGTATCTATATGAGTTCAGACAATCAATTAAACTATGGATTAGATATGGATACCATTGATATTGCAGACTCTGTCATCATCGATGTAGCTACTAAAACGTTAGCTACGATTCCAGGTATTCATTCTTTAAGCCCTCGCTTTTACGATGAACTAGTAGAGGGCATTACACATGCCTTTGGTCAACGTAGTTTACCAGGTATTAATGTTAAACATCGTAAAGGTTTTATTGAAATTAATATTTATATTAAAGCCTTGTATGGATACAATCTTATTGAATTATCCAAACAATTGCAGTTAGAAATCAAACAAACCTTAAAGAATATGCTTGATCTTAATCATGTTAAGGTTGATGTTCATATTGAAGGTATTGTTAAAGAAAAGGAGTCAACTCCACATGGTAATTAAGCGAAATCGACGTGAAGCACGTCAATACGCATTTCAAATGTTATATGCTAATGAATTTCATTCAGACCAAAGTGATGTTCAATTTCCAGAAGGTCATATGCATAAATCTATGGATAAGGCCTATGCGAATAATATTATAAATGGTGTATTATCCACTTCTGAAATTATAGATGCAACATTACAGCCATTTTGTAAATCACGTAAAGTTGAAAACTTAGACAAGGTTGATCGTGCTATTTTACGTATTGCTCTATGGGAAATGACAAATGAAGATGAACCTTTAGAACCATCTATAGCTATTAATGAAGCTATTCAATTAGCTAAAGATTTTGGTTCTGATTCTTCTTATAAATTAATTAATGCAATTCTAGATGCATATAATAAGAGTAAATAATGAAACGATATTACTTAGGCATTGATACTAGTTGCTACACTACAAGTTGTGCCATTATAGATAGCGACTTTCAAATAGTTGGGGAAGCCCGCAAAATATTAGAGGTCAAACAGGGTGAGCGAGGACTACAACAATCAAATATGGTCTTTCAACATACAAAGGCATTGCCTAAGTTGATATCTGAATTGCCACAACTACCAATTAGTGGTGTCGGTGTTAGTGGTTTTCCTAGACGTGAGGAAAATTCCTATATGCCAGCCTTTATGGTAGGGCTAGGGTATGGTCAATCTCTAAGTCATATGATGAATGTACCTTTACAAGTTTTTGCACATCAAGAAAATCATATTTTAGCTGCCCTTCGAGAACTAAAAACAATTCCTAAAGATCCATTTTTAGCACTTCATTTATCAGGTGGTACTACGGAGCTCGTATATTGTCATTATAAAGGAGAAGGCATATTTGAGTCTCACATTATTGGCGGATCTAAGGATTTACAAGGCGGTCAATATGTAGATCGTATTGGTGTTGCAATGGATTTGCCATTTCCTGCAGGTAAGCATCTAGAAGAATTAGCATTACAAACTACAGAATATGAACCATTACCATCTTCTGTAAAAGAAGGTTGGATAAGCTTTGCTGGGCCATGTAGTGCGGCTATGCGTCGCATTAGTGATTCCATGAATGATATAGAAAAATCTAATCTATCGCGAGCTGTATTCACCTCTATTGGAAATGCACTAGAAAAAATGATTAACTATCATTTAAAAAATAAACCTGTTAAAACATTAATTGCCGTTGGTGGTGTAATGAGCAATAGTATACTTCGTCATCGTATGGATCATTATTGTAGACGTAATCACATTACATTACACGTGGCACAACCACAATTTTCTGTTGATAATGCCACTGGCAATGCTTTTGGCGCTGCTTTTTTAGAGGAAACTAGAGGATAATCGTGAATGTATTAACCATTACACAATTAAACAATCTTATAAAGCGCACCTTAGACCGTGAATATCTACTTAAGAATGTCTATGTTAGCGGCACCATTATTAATGCAAAGCGTCATAGTAGTGGTCATATGTATTTCTCTTTAAAAGATGAAGAATCCGCTATTGATGTTACCATGTGGTCTAGCACTGTTATGCAAAAAGGGTTGGCTAATGCCATTCAAAATGGTCTATTAGTAACTGTAAAAGCATCTGTTAATTTTTACAATAAAATGGGCCGTTTAAATCTCATTGCATCCGATATGCAAATAGGTTCTAAAAGCCCATTACAGCTTGAATTTGACGCTTTAAAACGAGAATTAACTGCCTTAGGATACTTTGATGATAGCCATAAACAAAATTTACCGTACATGGCAAGTTGCATAGGGATTGTTACATCTCAATCTGGCGCTGTATTACATGATATTTTACATGTCAGTGAAAGACGAAACCCATTAGTTCAATTTAAATTGTTCTCTGTTCCTGTCCAAGGTAATACAGCAGGACCTGTTATAGCTAAAGGAATAGCAGCGGCTGATGCTGACCCAGAGGTAGACCTTATCATCGTTGGTCGTGGTGGCGGATCTATGGAGGATTTATGGTGTTTCAATGATAGAGCAGTTGTAGAATCTATTTATACTGCTAATACACCAGTTATCTCAGCAGTAGGTCATGAAACAGATTATACCTTATGTGATTATGTAGCAGATGCTCGTGGAGCAACGCCAAGTCACGCTGCAGAAATGGCTGTACTTCCTATTATTACACTACAAGATCAATTAACAGAAAAAGAAGAATACCTACACGAGTTTATACGTTATACTTTACAGCAGAAACGTACAGATTTAACATTGCTCTTTAATCGTAGATTAGGTATTCCAGCTCTACAATTTTTGCATAAACAGAAA
>CAUHTB010000063.1 GCA_959608595.1 uncultured Veillonella sp.
GAAAAAGGTATTACTCGTGCTATGGATCCTAAATCCGTTATCACTGTAGGCGAAACTATGAGCCCACATCCTTCTCTTGTAGAGGTCATCATGTGGACACAAGTATACTACGAAATTCTTTGGTAATAATACATTAATAACCATTATATAATTAAAAGATATTAAGATTTTATCTTAAGCTCTTTATTTATAATCTCGCTAAATAGATTAACGACCCATATCAATGGTGTTATCCCAAATAATATTTGTTTTACGACCGTCGAAACCTTGATCTGGTTCAGGAGGTAATTTACTGGATTTAGATTGACCTACATAAGCCCCTGTTTCAGCATCTACAGTAACTACAGTCTTTTTACCATCTTGATGCATTGTCATATAGTATAGAATCTTGCCTTCATGAGCTTCAATTTTCCAGCCTTTTACAACTGCATCAGCACCAAGCTGTTGTTTCGCAACGCGCTCAGCTTGAGCTGCTTCGATGACTTTATCTTTATTGAAGATTTCACCGATAACTTTCTTAGGTTTGCCACCTTCATCCATATCAGAAGTATTACCAGTGATAACGTCGATTTTCATCTTGTATTGATGATATTTACTATAGCCTACTACCTTGTAACCATAGTTCAAATCATTAGAGTTAAGCTCTACAGAATGAAGTGCTGCATTAGGAAAACGGTTTTGGAAAATAGTACCAATTTTACTCATAGTCATAACCATGGATTCCCCTGGTGCACGTTGTACAGAAATATCAGTACTTGTTTCTGGTTTTGTTTTACGTGCATCTGCCACACTAGGTGTAGCAACGGACAATACGCCAACTGCCAATACACCAGTTAATGCCATAGAAATCAACTTTTTATTCATTACATATCCTCCTACTATATACAATGCTTTCACCTATGGTAAAAGCCATTCGTATACTAGAATTACTATAATTTCGTGCTATACGCAACAGCACACAAAACATACATAAATAGATATATTATTTAGACAATATACTATAAACCTTCATTCGATGCAAGTCGATCGTTTACATCAGTCATAAGCAATTTGTAACATGTTGCCACCAAAGGTACACCAATCAACATGCCAGTGACCCCCATTAAACTACCACCTACGATAACGGCTGCAAACACCCACAATCCAGGTAAACCAACGGAATTACCTACAATCTTTGGATAAATAAAGTTACTTTCAATTTGATGAAGCACTTCCAAGATGATCACATAAATTAATGCATCCATAGGGCTAACAGTGAGTAGCATAACAGCACCGATAACACCACCGACATAGATACCAACTAATGGAATCAAACCAGTAAGGCCAATTACACAAGCAATGGTTGTAGCATATTCAATGTTAAACAGCCATAAAGTAATACCTACCATAACGCCTAAAATCAAGGCATCTATAAACTGGCCTACAAAGAAGTTACTAAAAGTTTGAACAGCTACGCGTGTGACATAACTAACACGGTTAACCCACTCATCAGATGCATAGGCTTTTAAGATTCGTTTACCTTGCATCATAAGTCGCTCTTTATCGAGCAACATATAAATGGCAAAAATTAAACCTAAACCTATATTCAAAGTCCAAGATAAGGCTGTCCCCATCGCATTAACTAGGTATGTACCACCCTTTGTGCCCCACTCGCGAGTATATTTAACAACACTTTCACCACTCAAGGTATCCATAAGAGTTTGATTGGAGGCCATTGGAATGGTTTCTGTAATATGTTGCATCCAAGTTTGGAAGTCTGTATACAACTGCGGCGAAGAAGCTACAATAATCGACATGGAATGAATCAATTGTGGGATCGCCATGCGAGCAATGAAATACACGATAGCACTGATAGTAACAAAGGATAATACAAGACTTAAAGGTCGTCTAATTTTATCTTTCCAACCAGTTTTATTCTTAGGCCACAGCCAGCGTTCATAACGCACAACGAGAATATCGAGAACAAATGCGATACAAGCACCTACTATAAGTGGAACAAAGGCAGTAATAATGGCATCAATAGCATTAGCTATATCGCTAATATGCAGCGCCATCATGATCATAACGCCAGCCAATATAATGGCCCCTATAAGCGGTTTGTAATATTTAAATCGTTTCATATATAACCTACTTTACTATACTCACAATGCATACATTACCAAAACTTAATGAACATTGTATGACCTACGATTGTATGCAAGTTTAGTATAACACAAAAGTCCACCTTATCACATGCTCGGTCCCCCGATGAACACGAGAGCATGATAGAAGGTGGACTTATTATATGTCTAATCTAAATTAGATTGAAGATTAGCGGTGAATGTAAACGTCTACACGACGGTTTTCAGCTTTACCTGCTGCAGTAGAGTTAGTTGCTACTGGTTTAGTGTCGCCATTAGCGATACCAATTAAGCGATCAGCAGATACACCATTGTTTACTAAGTATTGAGCTACATATTGTACGCGGCGTTCGGACAAACCAACGTTATATTGAGGAGTAGCATCAGTATCAGCATTACCTAACAATTTAACTTGGTCTTGAGAGTATTGGTTAGCAGCGTTTACAGCAGCTGTCAAGTTTGGATATTGGTCTGCACGAGCCACATCTTGGTCGGAATCGAAGTAGATGGATTGTACATAGTAATCCAATTTAGGAGTTTTGTATACAGGAGCTTCTACTACAGGAGCTGGAGCTGGAGTGTATACAGGAGCTGGAGCTGGAGTTGCTACAGGAGCTACTGTTTTGTAACCACCGAAACGGTAGGACAAACCAACTACAGGACCTTGGAAGGAGATGTTGGAATCATCGTCACGTTTAGTATTGATATAACGATAACCTGCATTGATATCCAAATCTTCGTTAACTTTGTAGCCTAAGCCAGCTTCCCAAGTGGAAGTTCTCTTAGTACCTACACCAGCTTTACCGTAAACTTCTACTTTAGAGCCAAGATTTGCTTTACCAATTACACCTGCTTGTGCAATGTTGTTTGCTTTAGCGAAGTCATCACCAGAAATATGAGCATAACCACCATATACTGCAAAGTTTTTATTCAAGGATTGAACCAAATTAACTTCGTGCATTTTGTCACTGTAGCTAGTACCGCTCAATTTGTCATTTAAACCATGATATTGGTATTGCAATGCAGTCTTATCAGACAAAGCATAAGTTAAACCACCATCAAAGTTCCATTTTGCATCAGCATTGAAGTCGTTAGTTTTTGCTTTGGAATGAGCTGCACCAAGATCAACTTGGAATTCGCCTTTGTTGAATTGAGTTTGTGGAGTTGCGCCAGCTACGGATACGCCTACAGCAGCAACTGCCAATAAAGCTAATAATTTTTTGTTCATTATAATTCCCTCCAATAACAGCCTTTAACAATACACAGGCCTTTGGTAATAATATACTTTCATTTTACACAACTTTTCGATAAATTTCAATATCTTTTATGAATTTATCATGAGAATTTCGAATTTTATCTATATATAGATGTTATATTTTTTAATTAATAATATATCTATCTTTATGTTATAAGCATATTAAGGAGCTAATTGTATAAATGATTAGTTCCTGAATGCTTGCTCTTTTAAGATATATCTTATACTTCTTAATGAATCTTTAAAATTAATCAAACTAAAATACCTACGGAAACGTAGGCGTTCTATTTTAAATTAGTTGTCTTTTACGGAGAACCATGTGTGCCCTCTCTCAGGGCCATTCATGTTACCTTCATCATTACAAACAATTTCTAAATTATATCAACGATTTTTTTCGATATAATTTTACAAAATATTATTCTATCTACCCTTATTACATATCATGATGTTCATCACACAACAAATTCTATAGAATATGATATACTGATATTACATACTTTGTAGAAATTACTATTGTATATAGTACTTATATAGGAGGAAGCATGAGTAAATTAGCTTATATTGTACGTCATATTAACTTTGAAAATGCCGGCATTTTGGAGTCAGTCTTGGTGGAGCGAGGGTTTGAACTAACATATATTGAAGCACCCCTTGCCAATTTTGAACACTATGATGCCAAAAAAGCTGATTTACTCATCGTCTGTGGAGCCCCTATTGGAGCCTATGACGAACAGCTCTACCCATTCTTAACAGACGAAATCAAATTTATTACAGATCGTATTAATAGTAAAAAGCCATTACTAGGCATTTGTTTAGGTGCCCAACTCATATCTCGTATTATGGGTGGTCACGTAGGTCCGATGAATCATGGTAAGAAAGAAATTGGCTTTAGTCCCATTGAGTATACTACTGAAGGAGCCTCATCTCCATTAGCATTGCTAGGCAATGTGCCGGTTCTTCACTGGCATGGCGATGAATTTGAAATTCCTAAAGGTGCTGTGAGACTTGCTAAAACAGAGCTATGCCCAAATCAAGCATTCTCCGTAGACACTCACATTCTAGGCCTTCAATTCCATATGGAGGCTGACCCTACTTTAATTGAAAGTTGGCTTGTAGGTCATTGTGCAGAACTATCTAATGCAGGAATTGACATTTGCAAACTTAGAGATGATGCCAAACGACTACGCCAAGAATTACCTGCTGCTGGTAAAGCGGCTTGTATTGCCTGGCTTGAACAAAATCATTTATAAAAACAAAAACCGCCTTAGTAAAACTAAGGCGGTTTTTGGGGTTATAGGACAAAAAGTGTTGCTATTTCAGTCCCAAAGATTGGTAAATAGGCGATCATAATTATGCAAATCACTCCAAACAATAGCATCACCCCAGGTTGGAATAGAGGCTTCTAACCTAGATTGTTCATGTATGGTATGATATATATCAGAAATACTCTTGTTGGTCGGCATAACCTTAAGTATTTCTGCATTAGAAAGCGGGTTCGGTGAGTGCATATAGCACCACCAGAACACCGCTTTTATTCGTCTTTCAATAGACATTCCTCTATGATTACGTAACATAGCGCGTAACTGAGCATTTACGCCACCTTCTATACGATTATTAGTAGCTGGACAGGTACATTTCAACGATGTATCTAAGTAAGTAAACAAGCATCTGTTATTAATTAATTTAACTAAGGAATTTTCTGCTTTTATAAGTCGTTCGTGTTTAGGTCGTATCGTACCATTTTCATCAACTGTCATTTCTGATAGAAATACTCTATGTCGTACTTTCCATGACATAACGTTTTGTACCCACTTCACGGCATGATCTTGAGTGTGTATTGTTAATAAATCCCTTGCAATTCCATATAATTCACAGCCAGCAATCGTTTTAGGACGTATTGTTGTATAGCGTTTTACTTGTTGAAATGCGTGAAATAAGCATCTTTGTAGTTTGGCTTTTGGCCAAACTTTTTTTAATGCCTTTTGAAATCCGGTACCACCATCAGATACAACTACTGTAGGTGATGAAATACGTCGTAATAAAGCCTCCCAAGCCTTAGAATGCTCATATCTACAAACATACCAGCCTAAAACATGCGTCTCATTACAACAGATTAAAATGCAAGCATTTCTAGCTAAATAAATACCATCAACAAATGCCACGCTACTTGATGATTCAACTTTTGGTGGTAACGGCCAAAGCTCCCAAAACTGTGATGTTTTT
>CAUHTB010000064.1 GCA_959608595.1 uncultured Veillonella sp.
AGCATCAAGATCTGATGGAGATAATACATTTCCTTCTTCATCAACATATTCTCGGAATTCGTTAAAGTATACACCTGGAATATCTGATTCTTCTAACTCAGGTACATCCTCTGGCTCAATATCCCAAAATTCTATTTCCACAGATTGATTTTCATGCTTATTTATCATTTCCTAACACTCCCTTTATCAGAGAAATTTACTTAAATACAAGAAAATTAACAAAAGTATTGAGTACAATAATAAAGATAATTCGACTATAGATGTTTAATCTACTAATAACATCTGTTAATTTATAAGGCATATTGGTTTCTTTATTAATCTCTTTATTTACAATCTTCTTCAAATAAACCAATTTAAGCATTTCGGATATAGATACTAAGAATAGAACTATAGCAAATATTTTATTACTATAATCAGCAAAAATTAAACCTAAATAAATTACTAAAACTTGGAAGATTTGTATAAATAAAAAAGATTTACTTCTTTTAAAAGAAGCCGATACAAAATATATTTCTTTTGATTTAGCTAGAATTACTACTGTAATAACAGCCATTAATGTTAAAAAAAGAAAAATCATTTTCTCCTCGTAGTATAGTTATAATGGGTAATATTATTAATTGTATTTTAGCAAAATATAGAAAAATAAGCACTATATCCCAATATGGATATAGTGCTTATTTTGTATTTAAGTATAACTAGTATTTAAGTATAACCAGTATTTTATTATGCCCCAAAGAGTGACATTTGTTCATCTTCAGGTAGTTCACCACAGCATTTGAGTTCTTTCATTAGATCAATGATGGTGTTAGATACCTTACAACGACGTTGCAAGTCTTTTAAAGATGTAAACGGACGTTCTTCTCGTTCAGCTACGATAGCATCAGCTACTGTTTCACCTAAGGAATCAATAGCCAAGAATGGCGGTAATAAAGCACCATCTTTAATGCTAAAGCGTCTAGCTTCAGAGTGTTGAATATCTACATTAACAAAACGATAACCCCGTTGGTACATTTCCATAGATACTTCTAAGGCACTCATAAGGTCCTTATCTTTAGGACTGGCACCACGATCAAGAGCTTTAATACGATTGAACTCAGTCATTTGCGTTTTAAGGTCTCCCGTCATAATGCGCAAATCAAAGGCCTTGGCACGAATGGAGAAGTAGGCAGCATAGAATGCCAATGGATGGTACACTTTAAACCACGCAATGCGGAAAGCCATCATTACATAAGCAACCGCATGAGCCCGTGGGAATAGATAAGAAATCTTTTTACAAGATTCAATAAACCATTCAGGAATATTATTTTCACGCATTTCTGCTTCAAATTCCGTCGTAGCTTGCCCTTGTTTATTCCGTTTTTCAATGCCCTTCCCTTTACGCACGTTTTCCATTACGAAGAAACTATGCTTTCTATCCATGCCGCGATGGATCAAGAAGTTCATTACGTCATCACGGGTGGAGATGGCTTCGTTCAACTTACAAGTACCATTTTTAATAAGGTCTTGGGCATTGTCGAGCCATACGTTTGTACCATGAGAGAAACCAGAGATACGAACTAAGTCAGAGAATGTTTGGGGACGAGAATCTTCAAGCATGCCCCGTACGAACTTCGTACCACATTCTGGTACAGCCAAGCTGGCTACTTGGTCACCTTGTAATTGTTCAGGTGTTAAACCAATCCCTTCTGTAGAAGAGAATAAACTCAATGTTTTTGGATCATCAAATGGTATAGTTTTTGCATCTATACCAGTCAAATCCTCTAGCATACGAATGATAGTAGGATCATCATGGCCCAGAATATCAAGCTTAGTCATACGACCTTCGATAGAGTGATAGTCAAAGTGTGTCGTTAATACGCCACTTTCCTTCTTATTCGCAGGATGCTGTATAGGTGTAAAGTGATGCACATCCATATCACGAGGACATACCATGATACCACCAGGATGTTGACCAGTAGTATTCTTTACATTCGTAAAGCCTTTTGCTAAATGTTCAAAGAAGCCACTACGGGCTTGAATATCTCTAATTTCGGCGTACTTTTTAACATAACCAAATGCCGTTTTATCAGCGATAGTACCGATGGTACCGGCTTTAAATACATTGTCACGACCAAATAGTTCTTCCGTATATTTGTGAGCTTTTGCTTGGTAATCACCGGAGAAGTTAAGGTCGATATCTGGAACCTTATCACCTTCGAAACCAAGGAAGATAGCAAACGGAATATCATGACCATTTGTTTGTAACGCATGACCGCACTCAGGGCAGTCTTTACGAGGCAAGTCAAAACCACCTGCATATTCGCCCTTTTCAAAGAATTCTGAATATTTACAGTTAGGACATACATAATGCGGCGGTAATGGGTTTACCTCGGTAATCTCAGACATCGTAGCTGCAAAAGAAGACCCTACAGAACCACGAGAACCTACAAGGTAGCCATCATCAAGAGATTTTTTTACCAACTTATGAGCGATGTAATACAATACACCATAACCATTGGAGATAATACAATCCAATTCATAATCTAAACGTTCTTGTACAACGCGAGGCAATGGATCACCATAAATGGCTTTCGCATTTCTATAACACATTTCTGTGAAAGCTTCATCGGCACCTTCAATCTTTGGAGAATATGTGCCATCTGGAACTGGTTTAATATCTTCAATGCTATCATTAATTGCACGAGTATTAGTAACAACTACTTCATAGGCCTTTTCTTCACTTAAGTAAGGGAAGGATGTCAGCATTTCATCGGTGGTACGTAAATGTAAATCTGGTTGTTCATCTGCATCTGGATAACCACAGGCAGTCAACATGATTTCACGGTAAATCTTTTCTTCTGGTGTTAAATAGTGAACGTCACAGGTTGCACAAACAGGCTTATTTAATGCTTCCCCTAATTCAATAACCGTTTTGTTCATATCGATAAGGGCTTGCTCATCTGGCATAAGTCCTTTACGAACCAAGAACATATTATTTGTATGTGGCTGAATTTCAAGATAGTCATAGAAAGATGCAACCTCTAATAGTTCTTCCTTTGTAGCGCCACGAACAATGGATTGCATAAGTTCTCCAGCTTCACAAGCAGAACCGATAATAATGCCTTCACGATGTTCTTCAATAACAGAACGAGGCAAACGAGGACGTACCTTATAGTGTTCAAGGTGGGAAATAGATATCATCTTGTACAGATTGCGCAAACCTACCATATTTTTAGCTAATAAGATAATATGGTAACGTTTATCTTTTTCTTTTTTCTTCTTCTTATCTACTACAGGCTCTTCATCACGAGTAACAATTTCATCATCAATGAGATAACCTTCTACACCATAGATAACCTTAACGCCCAACTCTTTACCAAGAGCTTGAGCTTCTGGAAAGGCTTGTACAACGCCGTGATCTGTAATAGCTACCGCAGGATGACCCCATTTTTTTACTGTTTTAAATAGGTCTTTAACAGATACAAGGGCATCCTTATCACTCATCTTAGTATGTAAATGAAGCTCTACGCGGGAGTCTGGACGGTTTTCAGTACGTTCAACACTAGTAGTTTCCATAGCCTCGATACTGCGAATTGATAGAATATAATCCTTATCAAAACGATCATCAAAGCTGACGCTACCTTGTACGCGTACACGTTGTAAACCTTTTAACTGTTTAAGTAGCGCATCCCCTTCTTCAGGGCTATTAGTAAACTTGATGAATTTGATGCTATTCGTATCGTCTACGATGCTACCGTTAACAATACTTTTACCAGTCTTAGTATCACGTTTATCTAGACCAACAAATACACCTTCAAAAATAACACTAGGCGTATCCAAAGTGCCCATAATTTTAGAGGTAACTCCCTCAATTTTAGGTCCTAAAATCATGCCTTCATCAGTAGGAGCATCCTTCGGGGCACGACGAGGGTATTTACTATCCCCTTCACTACCTTTAGCAGTGGATTTTATAGTACTTTTATGTGCAAAACCTTTACTTGCTTTAGGTGTACTGCTCACAGATGAGACAGTATCACTATTGCTAGATGCGGCAGCCGTTTGATTAGAACGAGACACAACAACAGGACTATTATTAAAGTAGCCCAGCTCAACAGCCTCTACAAATGGGGCAAAATCATCTTCATCGACATCATCATATTCATCTTCTTGGTCATAACCAGCAAAAGACTTGCCTCTAGGCACTTTGTTTTTAGCCTCTTCAGCCTCACGTTGCGCTTCTGCCGCTTCAATCCATTCACCAGCACCACAGCCACCACCATAATAATAGGTATCTAAGCCTTCCCCTGTTTCAGTATCTACCTTCCAGGCGAAACAACAAGCCGTATCTGTATTCGTTGGAATATTATCAAAAGAAATATTTTTTTCCTTATACCATGCAGATAATCTTTCACGCAAACTAAGCAATGTAGAAAACGCAGAATCTGCAGCTTGTATCGTCATATGTTGGCTATGACAGTTTACATAGAAGGATGATTTCTTATTCTGTTTTGGTACAACACGATAACGTACTTTCATTTTTATCCTTTATACCCACAATAGGTAATACATAAATCTCTAAATCGCCAAATATCGCCCTTGCTGCTACGGCTATCCAAAATAATCTCATAGAGCCCTTTTAATAAAGCTCGTAAAGCCTTAACTGAAATTCTAGGACTTGCTTCATAAGCCAACTTAATCGGATATGGTTTAAATGACGAATCATGATCCTTACATAAGTTTTGTATGGCTTGAACAGACATTCCCGCTTGGCGACATTCGCTAACCAGTAGCTGCAAACGTAACTGCCCCTCAATATAGCTCATAGCACGATCTAATTCTTTATAGCCGAACATAAACGGAAATAATTCAAGCAATGTATCAATATCTCGTTTCAACAAAGCCTCTTTAAAGGTGAAAATATTTTTAGCACCATAGTCACTACCATTCTCTTCAAGGAATTCTTTGGTAATGACTTTATCGCCTGTAATTTGCAAGAAATAACGGTCAAATTCGGTTCGCATGAAAGAAACTGGTACATCTTGCCACAATTCGATGAGATGAGCTACATATTCTTGTGCATCAGGGGTCATTTTAAATCCATTAGATGTACAATATTGACGAATCCACATCACTAGGTCAGCCCCTTTAAGGCGCTTACATTGATGATTTGGTATTTTATCTAGAATTTCTTTATTCTGTTTGATTCGTTTATCAATCATATCATGATAAATCAAAACGATGGGATTAGCCCCGTTATATTCCATAAGGAGTTCATACAATGGAATCCAGGCATCACTATTTTTACCGCTTTTACGAATGATAGGCAAATTCACTAAGCAGAATACCTTTTGATCGCCAAAGAGAGAATCTTCACATAGTTTTTCACTTATCTTCTGTGGCCCAGCTTCATCATCTAATACGGTCACTGGAAGGTCCGGATAGGCACTAAGAAACTTGCGTTTTTCTTCTTCAATTAATTGTGGCTCATCGCCATAGATGAGTTTAATTTCAGCCATACATCCTCCTTTCACAGATACATATCCTCAATAAAACTGTACCCCATAATATACATATATTCTGATGATGGG
>CAUHTB010000065.1 GCA_959608595.1 uncultured Veillonella sp.
GAGTGCAGCCGATCCTAAATGAACCATAGCGCCACCTGGTATTTCAATGCGAATCGTTGTTGCTACTGCACATAAGGCAGCAACAAAGCCAATATAAACAATATCTCGAGTTTTTAATTTCATAATCTAGCTCCTCTCTTTTAGCTGAATAACTATATTTAGTATAACAAATCTCAATCAGTCTAAAAACACTGATTTCGTAGGAATTAAAAACCAAAGCACCTATACCATTGTATAGGTGCTTTATAAACTTTAATCAACTCTATCAAATATTATATGTTATAAGATACAAATTAAATTAAATCTTAGCTCGTTTCAAACGAAGAGAGTTACCCACAACGGTTACAGAGCTAAATGCCATTGCTGTGCCTGCAATCATAGGATTTAATGCACCGATAGCAGCCAATGGAATACCAATGCAGTTAAAGATCAATGCCCAGAATAGATTTTGTTTAATATTAGTCATTGTCTTACGGCTGAGGCGTACTGCTTGTACTAGTGTGTGTAAATCATTTCTTACAAGAACGATATCTGCTGCCTCTACGGCAATATCTGTACCACTGCCAATGGCAAAGCCAATATCTGCCGTTACAAGAGCTGGTGCATCATTGATACCATCACCAACCATGCCCACTACGAGACCTTTATCTTGTAACTCTTTTACTTTGCTAGCTTTATCTTGAGGCAAGACTTCTGCAATTACATGAGTGATACCTGCTTGTTTTGCAATATATTGAGCTGTGCGACGATTATCACCTGTGAGCATCCATACATCAATACCTTGAGCATGTAATTCTTTGACAACATCAATGGTTTCTGGACGTAATTCATCTTCTACAGCCCATAAGGCACTGATAATGCCATCTACAGCGAGAACAGATACAGATGCACCTTGTTCTTCATAGTGTAAAATATCATCTTGTACGGCACTTAGATCATAACCTAATTCAGACATCCAACGGCTATGACCAAGTTGTACAGACACGCCTTGATAAGCGCCTTGCAAACCTTTACCAGGTACATCACCGAAGCTTTCAAGCTCTACCGCTTTACCTTTATAACCATGATCTTCACCGTAGTAGACCATAGCTTTTGCAATCGGATGAGATGTGCCACTTTCAAGGGCCATCATAAGGGACATATTCCGACTTTCATCACCATTATAGTTTTTGAAAGCTGTTACATCGAGAATACCTTGTGTAAGTGTGCCTGTTTTATCCATAACGATGGCATCTAATTTGCCAGCCTTTTCAAGATATTCCGCACTCTTAATGAGGACCCCATGTTCCGCACCTAAGCCAGAACCAACCATGATAGATGTTGGTGTAGCGAGGCCAAGCGCACAAGGACAAGCGATAACAAGTACTGCTGTTGCATTGATGAGAGCTACATTAACAGAATCGCCTACAATAAAATACCATACAAGGCCAGTCAATACAGCGAGGCCAATAACGATAGGCACGAAGTATTGAGCTACGATATCTGCAATACGTTGAATACTTGCTTTAGAGGTTTGTGCTTCCTCTACGACTTTAATGATTTGAGAGAGCATTGTATCGGAGCCGATACGTTTTGCTTCCATTGTGAAAGCACCGCTCAAGTTAATAGTCGCCCCAATTACCTCGGAGCCTACTTGTTTTTCTACAGGCAAACTTTCACCAGTAAGCATAGCTTCGTCTACAGTAGAATAGCCTTCAGTAATTGTACCATCCACTGGAATTTTTTCGCCTGCACGAACTTGTAAAATATCGCCGGCTACTACTTTAGAAGTAGGAATATCTACAAACTCACCATCACGCAATACATGAGCCGTTGCAGGTTGTAAGGCAATCAATTTTTGAAGTGCTTCAGAGGTACGCCCCTTAGCAATTTCCTCTAAAAGTTTGCCAAGAAGAATGAATGTAATGAGCCACGCAGAGGTTTCAAAGTAAATGCCATGAGGCCCAAGTTCTGGATGGAACTGCCAATTATAAATACTGAATAGATAAGCAACAGTCGTACCCATTACAACGAGAACATCCATGGTAAGGGCGCCATTCTTTACCGCACTCCACGCACTCTTATAGAACATAAGGCCAGGGCCGAACTGAGCAATGGTAGCAAGAATGAACTCTACCCATACTGGCAAGGCTTGAATACCAAAGCGATGTAATGTCATGTTAATCATCATCGGTACAGCCATACAAGCAGCAATGATAAGACGCGTAATATGAGGTTTTAAATTAACCTTTTCTATTTCTTGCTTCGTTTCATCTGCTTCCGTAGCACCAAAACCAATATTCGTAATAGCATCGATAATTTGTTGTGGCTCTACAGTAGAGCCATCTTTGTATTCTACACTCCCCTTTCGAGTGAGTAGATTAACCTTTACAGATTCTATGCCATCGATCTTAGAAACGACGTTTTCAACGCGCTTTACACAAGCAGCACAATGCATACCTGTAATATCAAACTCTTGTTTCTTCTTACTCATCATATCACTTCTTTCTACTAGAATTTTCAAAAATATATGTTTCTATATATCTATATAAGTCAGAAACTCATAGTAGACATATCATACATCGGTAACAGAGTATTTTATAAACACGTATAGTTTATTATATGAACACATTTACATGAGTATTCATTCATACGTGTTTATTCTATAATAACATAAATTCTCATTACGTCAATATCCTACTAAATCTAGAGGACTATTCCTTTTTCATAGGGGATTTAACATCTCCCCACCTATACACAACATTCATAAATAGATTATAATAAAGTGATGATGAATAAACATAAACTTTGATTCCAAAGGAGGTGAAACTATGTGTGAATCAATAAGCCCTATAGTAGAATTTACTTCAGTAGCGAAGGAATTTCGCCATGAATATGTTGTGGAGAAGTCGCGTTTTATCACAACTATATGCCCTTGTTCTACAGAAGAGGAAGCGCAGGCTTTTATTGGACGTATCAACAAAGAATTGTGGGATGCACGCCATAATTGTACAGCCTTTGCATTAGGACCAAAACAAGAACAACAACGCTCTTCTGACAATGGTGAACCATCTGGTACCGCTGGTAAACCTATGTTAGAAGTACTCAAAAAAACAGGTATTACCAATGTAGCTGTCGTAGTAACGCGCTATTTTGGAGGTATTAAGCTAGGCGCAGGTGGTTTGATTCGTGCATATTCACACTCCGTTGCGGAAACTTTACATCTTGCCCCTAAAGAACTACACACAACACGAACTCAGTTGCAGGCTACCATCGACTATTCCATGTATGGAGCTATAGAAAGATATGTGCAAGATCAAAAACTACATTATGAAGCAAGTTTTGGCGAACATGTAGATATTACTATCTTAGTACCTCCTACTGATGTAGAGCGCATACAAAAAGAGCTCCAAGACATGAGTCATGGAGCTGCTACTTGTACTATATTAGATTCTATTGAAGTGGTGCTACCGCTAGAACAATAATCTAACTGATACACACATAGTAATTAGTTTTCGCTATGAACTAAGCCACTTACGCCTTGAGCAAGTTCATGACGTTTTTCTGTAGTTAATGGATGAGGCCATACGCGTTCAAGTTGTTTTTTACGACTAACACCTGCATTATGTGCAGTCATTAATCTACGTGCTTCCCAGTTACGAATTGCTTTACTTAATGTTCTTTTTACTACGCCCATGATAGTACCTACTTTCTCAATCACTGTTATTATATTAAAAATTGTGATAAGGATAGAAAGTTTATTTTAAACACATTATTCTTTCTCTTTCCTTGATGAATATAGTATATACGCTATTTTATCAAATGTGAAATTACTGTTACTTAGTTCGTTATAATTTTTATTTATCTTATTTTGTGTATAATAGGGAGATTCTATGGATACATCTTACTACCACAATTTTATTACCCTCGTTCAAACGGGCAATATGACACAGGCCGCAGAGATTCTTCATATTACACAACCAGCTTTAAGTAAACAATTAAAGTATTTAGAAGCTGAATTTGGAGCTCAACTCATCAATATCAAGCGCGGCCAACGAGGATCAAACTTACAACTAACTGATGCGGGCAAAATTTTTTATCAAAAAGCCCAACAATTATGCTCCATTGAAGAATCAACATACAATGCAGTACAACAGTTGAACTCACGTATTGAAGGTACATTGCGAATCGCTACGTCTGCATCGCGCTCCACACCAATCGTACAACAATACTTACCAGCCTTTTCCATGAAATACCCATCAGTTCACTTCGAAATCTACGAAGGACTAATGACTAATGTGGTCAATCAACTTATTAATGGTAATGCAGAGCTGGGAATTGCAAACATTCAAATGGTAGACACTGATAAATTTGATATCCTTCTTACTCAAGAGGAACATTTATACGCTATTTTCCGCCGTGATGTATTCTGGATAGATCGTGAACATGATACCATCACATGGGATGATATCAAAAAGTGTCCTTTATCCCTCTCTGGTGGATCTGTGCGAATGATTATGCAATCTAGTTTAACGGACATGGATCAACTGAATGCTGTTGCCATCACTACAACTAAGAGCTCTGCCATCGAATGGGCATCCTCTGGTAGAACTGTTTCTTTAGTTCCTATGGATGCAAAAGAGCTTATTAACCATCGTAAAATGGCCCGTATCAAATTGCCAGAATTCTCAGGCGATTTTAAAAAAGCATTTATTACTCTCAAAGGGCATGCCTTATCCCCTGTAGCACAGCAATTTATTGATTTCTACAAAGCATATGTTTAAACCATGTGATAGAAATTCATATGATATGGGATTTATAACTTATGATATTGTATTTATAACTTATCGTATAAGATTTTGTACAGTTATGAACATTAATACCATACATAAAAAAGACCTAGTACATAATGTACTAGGTCTTTTTATCTTTATATGTTGTAAACCATCTAGTCTATAAATATAAACATATAGTATTAAAGGTCTATCAAATATAAACTATTATTTCTCTTGATGTACAGCACCTACTATATCAGTAATGCTATTAAGATTATATTGTTCCACATAATCGCCCATTTCTCGAGCAATACGAGAAATAGCTGTTGGATCTACCATCGTAGCAACCCCAACTTGGACTGCTTGAGCACCAGCCATCATAAATTCAATAGCATCAGTACCAGTCATAATACCACCAAGGCCCATAATAGGAATATTAACCCCTTTATACACTTGGTGCACCATGCGAAGTGCTACCGGTTTTACAGCTGGACCAGATAAACCACCATAAATATTCCCCAATACAGGTTTACGGCGATGGATATCTATGGCCATACCAAGAATGGTATTGATGAGACTGACCCCATCCCCGCCACCAGCTTCTACAGCCTTAGCGATTTCCACAATGTCGGTTACATTCGGTGAAAGTTTTACAATAACAGGCTTATCGGTTACCTTACGAACCGCTTTTGTTACCTGTTCTACAACCTTTGGATCTACACCAAACGCCATGCCTTCA
>CAUHTB010000066.1 GCA_959608595.1 uncultured Veillonella sp.
CACATGATGAACACTTTCTTGGACAAGTTGTTATTCACAAAAACAAGGAAGATGGTAAGCGCTATATTATTGATGGCCAGCAACGTATCTCAACCACAATTATCTTCCTAGATATTCTACGTACAAAATTTAAAGAAATTGCCGAATCAACAAACAATAATGATGCAAATGACGACTCAGAGGATATTAATGCTAAATA
Source organism: uncultured Veillonella sp. (assembly GCA_959608595.1). Taxonomy (GTDB): domain Bacteria; phylum Bacillota; class Negativicutes; order Veillonellales; family Veillonellaceae; genus Veillonella. The sequence goes on from CAUHTB010000066.1 coordinate 200, forward strand.
TATTGGCCGCATATCGGAAAGCAAACGCGAGCAGTATTTATCTATGGGTGGTGTTGATAAAGAGTTCTTCTTTGAATATGTACAAAAACGTGGCGCCATTGATTATAGTGACAAAAAATTTGATAAAAAGAAACTTAAACCATCTAACTATAATATCTTCTATGCAAGTAAATTCTTTAATGGAAAGGTAAATGAATTTCTTAAAGATAATGAGTCTAATCAATACAAAGCACTAAATAAACTATACCAAGCCTTAATCAATCAGTTTATTCTTATGACTGTTGAAACTGACGATATCAATGAAGCGTATATAATCTTTGAATCGCTCAATGCGCGTGGTAAAGCACTAGAAACAGCAGACTTATTAAAGAATCATATTTTACGTGTAGCACAAAGTGACTTATCTAGCGCCACTGAAACCTGGAATACTATTATTGATAATCTTGATAATATAGATCCAACAAAATTTATTCGCTACTATTGGAACAGTACAAAGCGCTTTGCCCGAGAAAAAGATTTATTTAAAGAATTACGTACAGATATAAAAACACAATCTGATGTTAATACATTATTAGCAAATCTACGGTTTCTATCTAAAGTATGTGCAGCAATACTACACCCTGACGACAACAAGGACTTTGATTTGACTGAGCTAAACGAACGTCTTATTGAGATGCAAAAACTAGATGCATCCTCATATATTCCTATAATCTTTGCCTTAAGATTACAAAACTACTCTGAAGAAGATATAAATGAGGTTTTGAAAGCGATAGAAACACTAGTAGTTCGTAACTTTGTTGTTTCAGGACTTGTTGCAAATAAATATGAACTTGTATTTGCACAAATCGCTAAAAGTATTAGCGATAAAACTTGGCCACCTAATAGTGATAGCGCATCCAGTAAAAAGCCAACAAAAGATGATATTCTAAAAAAACTATATTCTCTTATGGTATCAGATGAGGAATTCATCAATAACTTCAGAATCTTCAACTCCAAGAAAAATGCAGTTATACGCTATTTACTTCGTAAAATTAATAACTTTGATATCAACGAAACCAAAATTGTAGATGACTCAAACCGAGTTCATGTTGAACATATTCTCCCTAAGAAGATCAATGATGAGTGGATCAACTTCAATGATGAAGACCACGAAACATACCTATGGCGTTTAGGTAACCTAACTCTATTAGGCCAAGAATATAACAATAGAGCTAAGAACAAAGGCTTTGATAAAAAGAAAGAAATCTATAAGAAATCCGAAATTAAAATGACACGTGACCTTGTCTCCATTGATGATTGGACTACTTTTACAATCGTAAAACGACAAGAAGACTTTGCTGAAATAGCACTAAAAATTTGGCCTAGAAATTAATATTACAATATATAATATTTATCAAATAATCATATAAGCAATACAAAAAGGGTTGTAACAGAATGTAGTCTAACCACATTCTGATTACAACCCCTTTTTAAGAGTGAAAGCCTTTTAAGTGTATTTATGATCACCTAATTTTATTTCTCCCGTATTTTGTTTTCCCTATAAATTCTCCTCCTTTTCTCTCCCCTTTTAACCATACTTTCACCACCTAACTAATCGTTATCTCGTTAGGTCTCTCCAGGTGATAAATAGTTCGGCCACGACTTGTGGGTTTTGGCTGAGTTTGATGCGGGCTAGCATTTTGCGCACGTAGTTGCAGTGTTCTAGCATGGCTTCGTTCAGTTTGTGTTTAACGTGACGTGGGGATTGGTACACCAAAATCGGTTCAAAGTTCCCCACGTGAATATAGCTCGTATCGGGTTCGGGACCATCCGTAACGATATATTCATAGGGTATAGCCACGTTAAATAGGCCGTACACCACGTCTTTGCCAATAGGGCGCCGACATTTGATATGGGCAAAGGTTAGATGTGGACCATAGGTCTTAGGCGATGTATAGCTACTGCGCCGACCGTCGCTAGTCATAATATAATTGGGCCTCAACCCTTCCTGTAGCGCCAGCTCCCGCGTAATGGTACGCATCGGCAGACAGACCAGTTCTTCACGGCCATCTACGAAATAGCACTTCGTACTATCACCACCACCAGGCTCATAAGTAGGAATAAAACAAACAATGTGGTTTTTTGGATTCGTATAGATCAAATCCAAATCCTCTCCCTTAGATAGCCGAGCGGCCATCATATCTGTTAATTCATCATGTGTTATCATAGGAATTCTCTCCACTCTAATTAGGAACATTCCTTTCAACAATACAATGAACACGTGTTCTGTGAAAGCAGATTCGCATGCTTTAATCTGCTGTTGATTTAATTGTATATCAGTCTGTATAATTTGTAAATATATACACAAAACTATAGAAATTTATGTAAAATTAAAGACTTTAAGATCTTGTAAAACTAATAATTACGTATATGTGTCATTATTTTCTCATTTAAATTGAGAATTGCATATTTTATGTATATCTGTTAATCGAGATTAACAGAATTATACAAAAATCAGAATATAAATAAGAAATTAAATTATATTAACACATATTATTTAATACGAACTAAACTCTAATAGACTAATATTCATATATTTACACTACATATTCTAATCGATTCAGGGTTCTAAGAATCTCATATGTATATAACTCTAATACGTGTATATCTCTAATGAATATATAGCCCTATTGTATTTGTATCTAGTGTACTCGTAGTTTCTTAAAGTCCGTCGTTAGGTATCTACGCAGCTTCCGAATGGCTCGTTCATGACGCCGTTGAATAGCTTGGCGACTGCAGTTCAATTCTTCACTAACGGATACGAGACTTTTACATTCACCGTATACACGACGCAATAGGTCTTGTTGATCTTGAGATAATCTGCCTAGAGCCCATACAAGACGAGCACGTAGTCGTTGTTCTTCATCGACAGTCATAATCATATTTGCTATATTTTCTCCAGACGAGAAGATATCCATACCAAACGTGACCTCTCCATCTTCGGTGATGCGATCTGGTATATGAATCTCACGATGATTACGTAACCGTTCTCGTTTCCAATACCGCATATAACCATATCTAATGCCAGCTTTCACAAAGCCAGGGAACGGTACCGCCCCTTTCAGATCAAAGCTATAAATCGATTCCAAGAGTATGGCCCATAGATAGCTCTCTAAATCTTCACGAAACTCACGATTGCCTGTGCGATTCGTATAATGCAATATGAGTGGTCGATACCTGCGACAGAGCTCTATTTGTGCCGCATCATGGCGCAGCTCATCAACAGACCACGGCTGATATCCAACAGTCTGAATTCGCATGTTCGGATTTTGACAAATCGACACAAGGCTTTTATCCGATAAAGATGTTAATACCTGATGCCCACAAATAAGGGTCTGTAATTTCAACTCCTCTGGCACCTTGTACTTTAGTTCCTTGGGAAGCACTTCGTTAGAAGTTTTTTCCGCAGGTGATAGCTCCTCAGATTGTGCTTTTTTAGATTGTCCTTTTTCAGATACTGATTTTCTAATAACTAATTTCTCCGATTGTAAGCTTGCAGTTTTAATACAGGTTCGTTGTACTAACGGTTCTTCGTTTGTGTATAACATAAATCCCCTTTCCTGCCATGGCATAGCGCTTATCTACACAATAGCGTGGATTGGTGATTTTGACAAATTGGCAATTCTTTTGAATTCCGTCATATTCTGTTATATCCTAACATTAATTTATACCCATAAAAGGTCATAACTATACACCTAGATAGGTAATTGCTGAAAATGAAATATAATTAAAATAATATGACACGTAAATAAAATTCAAAAGAATATGGCACATAAATAAGATTCAAAAGAATACTACGGCAAAATAAATAAACAACACAAAAAGACACCACAGAGGAAGTGTGTGTCTGATTAAATTGTCTGATTAAATTGCAATACAGGAAGCTTCCACAAAGTCTTTCAGTTGTGGTTTTACGTAGGTTTGGTACACGTCTACACCGTTGCCACGGACGATTTCACCCCAGTATTTATACACATAGCGGTACCAGAAATGGAACATGCTATTGGTAAAGTGGTAATCTGCGTATTTGGCAGGTCCACGGCTATTCGCTTGAATGCGACCTACGAGACCCATCGCCATGAGGTCATTTAAACGAGATGTAAAGGTGCCACTTTTAATTTGACTGGCTTGTAAAAGTTCCACGTAGTATGGTCTTTCAAGGGTAGCAAGGCCAGACAGGATAGCGTTAGCACCTGTTATATTTTTCATATCTCTGTGTAAGATATGCTGTGTTTCTTCAAATAGGGCGCCCGATACGGAGAAGAACAAATTAATGATATTCGTATCGATGCTTTCACCATTATCAAAGTACTGCACATACGCAGGTAGACCGCCTGTTACGGCGAATACGGTACGCAAGTCATCCTTCGCATAGTGAAGGCCCAAGGATTTCATATCCACCAAGGAGAACGGTTTCACCTCAAAATATTCCGACACATAGGGACCGATTAGACTGCGATCGCCAATGATACGACCATCGAGCTGTTCTAAACCATTGGCCATCAAAATGATGTTCAACTGGCTCGTTTCTTTATAGGTATCTAACAAATCACGCAAATATATGGGGAACTGAGGCACAGCCTCCACCAAGGAAGGGTAATCATCAATCACCACAGTCTGAGGCGTTTTCACACTGCTTTCAAATAGACCCTCAAAAGCCTCTTGCAAGCTAGTGATCGGTTCGAATTTGTCCTGCTCATCAGTAGGAACAAAACGTGCCTCAAGAGCTCGATTCATATCGGCTACATGGATTGCTTCATTAGCCATGCGACCTGCCAAGTATAACGCCTTATGACGTCGTACAAGCTGGGAAGCCACATAGGATTTGCCACTGCGATGCGGACCGTAAACAACACACAAACTCATTTGATTCATCGCAATACGGGACTGGATACTCTCAATAATTTCAGCACGTCCCACAAAATTCATATACTCTCACCTCCAACATTCTATGGAGATTATTATATCATAAATTTAAAACAAATATAAACTTATTTTCATATTATTAACATGACTTTTTATTATGTTAATTTTTTTACGCATAAAATATACTTATTTAATGGTTTACTTTTTACTCATTTGATTGTAAAAGCCCTTATATTTACTGCATTCTTATAGGTCTATCCTCGTCACGCCAACATACAATATTCCGTATATAATTTTTTTCCA
>CAUHTB010000067.1 GCA_959608595.1 uncultured Veillonella sp.
GCTGTAATTCGTTCAAGGCCAGGCTTAATACCGAATGAAGATGCCTGTTCTAAATAGGCTAAGGCCTCTTGATATGTCATATAAACCTCCTATTATAAGGTTTCAAGGAACGCTTCACGTTCCAATAACGCTTGTTGTTTTTGTTTATATTCTTCTAACTTTTCTTTTTCTTTTGCTACTACAGCTTCAGGAGCTTTTGCTAGGAAGCCTTGGTTAGACAATTTACCTTCCAAACGAGAAATTTCTTTTTCCATTTGGATTTTTTCCTTTGCAATACGCTCTCTTTCTTTTTCACCGTCGATCAAGTCTTTAAGTAAGAGATATACTTCCATACCATTTACAACTGTTACAGTTGCATTTTCTGGTTTTGGATCATGGGCACCAAGAATTGTTACCTTCTCAGCCCAAGCTAATGTTACGAAGTAATCGCTATGATCGGCTACAGTTTGAGCCAATGCTTCATCTGTTGGCGCCACAATAACCTCAGCTTTTTTACCTAAAGGCACATTCATTTCAGCACGCATGTTACGAATACCCTTGATGGCATCCATCATAACTTCCATTTGACGTGCTGCACCTTCAAGATTATCAAACTTTAATGCTTCAGGCCATTTTGCAACAACGATGCTATCCCCTTCATGAGGTAAATGTTGCCAAATATGTTCTGTTACGAACGGCATAAATGGATGTAACAATTCAAGCATGTGACGCAAGATTGTTACAAGTAAATATTGAACTGTACGACGATCACGTTCGTTGCTTTCACTATACAAACGAGGTTTCGCTAATTCAATGTACCAATCGCAGTACGTATTCCAAATGAAATCATATACGGAACTTGCAGCTTCACCAAGTTCGAATTTATCGAGATTAGATGTTACGCTTTGTACGGTTTCATTGTATTTTTGAACAATCCATTGGTCTGCTAATGTCAAATCATCTGCTGTTGGAACGAAACTTTCATCATAATTTGTAAGGTTCATCAATACAAACTTGGATGCATTCCAAATCTTATTGGCAAAGTTACGGTTAGCCTCAACACGTTCCATATAGAAACGCATATCGTTACCAGGTGTGTTGCCAGTTACAAGAGTAAAGCGCAATGCATCAGCACCATATTGGTCGATAACTTCAAGCGGATTAATACCATTGCCCAAAGATTTACTCATTTTACGGCCCTGGCTATCGCGGACAAGACCATGAATAAATACATGTTTAAATGGAATTTCATGTTCGAACTCAAGAGCCATAAAGATCATACGAGCAACCCAGAAGAAGATGATATCGTAGCCAGTTACAAGAACACTTGTGGGATACCATTGTTTAAGCTCAGGAGTTTGTTCAGGCCACCCCATTGTAGCAAATGGCCACAAGCCAGAACTGAACCATGTATCAAGAACGTCTGGATCTTGTGTAACATGACCGTGGCAATGAGGACATTCCGTAATATCGTTACGACTAACGATTGTTTCGCCGCATTCATCGCAGTACCATGCAGGAATACGATGGCCCCACCACAATTGACGGGAAATCGTCCAGTCGCGGATGTTTTCAAGCCAGTTTACATAAGTTTTTGTAAAACGTTCAGGAACGAACTCTACTTCGTGGTCTTTAACAACCTTAAGAGCTGGCTCTGCTAATGGTTTCATATCTACGAACCATTGTTTAGATATCATTGGCTCAATAATTGTGTTACAACGAGAACAATGACCTACTGCATGGTCATGATCATCGATTTTTTCAAGTAAGCCTAGTTCTTTGAGTTCAGCTACAACTTGTTTACGAGCTTCTTCACGAGTCATGCCATTGAACTTGCCAGCACCTTCATTCATTGTGGCATCATTGTTCATAACAACGATGGATTCCAAATTATGACGTTGGCCCATTTCAAAGTCATTAGGGTCATGAGCAGGCGTAATTTTTACACAGCCTGTACCGAAGCTAGCATCTACATAATCATCGGCAATTACAGGAATTTCGCGATTAACAAATGGTAAAATTAATGTTTTTCCGATGAGGTCTTTATAACGATCATCATCAGGATTTACTGCTACTGCTACGTCACCGAACATTGTTTCTGGACGTGTGGTAGCAACAACTACGAAACGATTATCCTCACCTTTTACAGGATATTTAATATGCCATAAGTGGCCATGTTCGTCTTCATGTTCAACTTCAACATCAGATAAAGCAGTAGCACAACGAGGGCACCAGTTGATGATGCGTTCACCGCGATAGATTAAGCCTTTTTCATAAAGCTTTACGAACACTTCACGCACTGCATGATAGTACCCTTCATCTAATGTAAAGCGTTCGCGAGACCAGTCACAAGATGCGCCTAAGCTACGAATTTGTTTTACAATAGTATCGCCGTATTCTTTTTTCCATTCCCATACGCGTTCTACGAATTTCTCACGACCTAAATCATAGCGAGATTTGCCTTCTTCTTTAGCAAGCATTTCTTCTACTTTAATTTGTGTAGCAATACCAGCATGGTCAGTACCTGGCATCCACAATACATTGTAGCCTTGCATGCGTTTGAAACGAATAAGGATATCTTGCAATGTATTATCTAAAGCATGGCCCATGTGCAACATACCAGTTACATTAGGAGGCGGCAACACGATACTAAATGGTTCTTTATTAGTGTCTACTTCTTCGTGAAAGTATCCTTGGTTTTCCCAATATGAATACCATTTCCCTTCTATTTCACCGGGGTTATAAGTGGTTAAATTTTCGTAGGTTTTCATCGTTCCTCCTAAATAAACTCCTTAGCGCTTCATAATCTTAGCCAATACAAATAGGCTCGTTTCATATAGCAATATCATAGGCAATGCAATCATCGTTTGAGAGAACATATCCGGTGTAGGTGAAATGACAGCACCTATGATAAAGGATATAAGAATAAATATTTTTCGTTTCGTTTTTAAAAAGCGTGATGTAATTAAGTTGAAATATCCCAAAATAATTAAGATCAACGGCAACTCAAAGATAAATCCAAAGGGTAGTACAAAGGATAATACAAAGTCCATGTACTGGCCGATGGAAAACAGCGGTTGTAATTCGTCGGTAGCAAAGCCCATAAAGAACTTAACAGCTGCTGGTAGCACGAGAAAATAAGAAAATACAATACCTATGCCAAATAGGCCTATAGCAACCGGTAAAATCCAATTGGATAGTTGCTTTTCTCGCACCGTAAGGGCAGGCTTAACAAATAACCAGATCTGATGCAATATAATAGGTGCCCCTATAATAAGACCACCTACTATAGACACCTTCATATATGTAAAGAAGGCCTCAGTCGGTTTCATATAATAGAGCTTACCAGCTGGCTTTAGGAGTATTTCCAATAAGAAGTCTACATAATAATAAGAAATACATGTTCCTATGACTACTGCAACAGCCATTATAATTAGACGCTTTCGCAATTCAGATAGATGGCCTACAAGGGATATTTCCCTCGCCTCGTCCATCATTTTCTGTTCCATCTCAGTATAAATTGGCTCGTCCTCAGGTTCCTCAGGAACCTGTTGTTTTACCACCTTATACTGTTCTTGTTCAGCCTTTAATTTGGCTTCGCGACGCTTTTGACGAACTACACTATCAAAAGAAGGTTTTTGTATGGGATATTCGAAGTCCGTTTTTGGTTCGAATGGTTCCATATTATACCTTTCTATCAGCTAAATTCTCTACAGCCATCACAAGGAATTCCTTGCCTGGGAAATCACGGACAGCGTCGAGTGCTGCCAAAGCATCTTTGCAATATTGATCAGCTACAGCTAATGTATTATCAATACCGCCTTGACCGATAACATAGTCGATAATAGCCTGCTCATCGCCGCCATTATTCAAGGCTTTAATATCCTCAAGTAATTTATCTTTATTGTCATCATTAACGATACTTAACAACGGATATGTCAATAAACCTTCGCGAAGATCATTCCCCACGGGTTTACCAGTCGTCGCTGTTGTTTCACGATAATCCATAATATCATCAGTAATTTGGAATGCCATGCCCAGAGCATGACCATATTTTTTCAACTCAACGATTTCAGATTCGCTCCAGTCCCCTAATAGGCCACCAAGTTCCATACAGCCTTCCATAAAGTCAGCTGTTTTCTTTTGGGTCTTAGTCATATAGCGCTCAATCCCTTGATCGATGCGATACACATCTTCCATCTGCATAAACTCGCCTTCCACAAGGCAAGTAATGATATGAGAAAAAATCTGCAAATATTTCATATTAGGCATTTCAGATACAATTTGGAATGCTTTAGCAAACAAGTAATCACCACTAAGAATAGCTACCTTATTTCCTTTATGCATATGTATCGTTTCTTCGCCTCGACGAATCTCTGCTTGATCTAACACATCATCGTGAATCAAAGTCGCTAAATGAAGCATCTCTACGGCTTCAGCAATTCTAATACGCTGACGTTCTACAGATGTACCTGCATTAGCAATCAATAAACATAATTGCGCGCGCAAGCGCTTGCCACCTGCAGCAGATAATGGTCGAATCAGTGCATTAAAGTCTTCTGCACCTGTATTAAAAGATGATGCAAGAGACTCTTCCACACCCTCTAAATCTAGAGCAATGCGTTCCATAATCTCTAATTCATTGGTTTGACTCATGCTTCATCTCCTACTAGAACTTTATTGATGCGTTGTTGTAAAAGTTCACGTCCCGTGTGTTTTAAGGAGCTATATAAAATAGGCGGTGTATTCGTTGGATACATTTCCTTAATTTTAGCCAAGTTCGCAGACTTCTCTTTAGCCGTTAGTTTGTCAGCTTTAGTAACTACAATTTGTAATGGTACACCAGCTTCAACGAGCCAATCATAGGCCACCTTATCGATAGGCATCTCTGGATGACGGCCATCGATAAGTAAGCACAACAACATCAATCGTTCAGAATGTAAAATATAATCGGCAATAAAGGAAGACCACAAGTTGCGGTTTCCCTTATTTGTCTTTGCAAAACCATAACCAGGAAGGTCTACGAGAAACCAGTTATATCTGCGTTCCTCTGTTTCAGAAATATCCTCTTTTGATTCAATATCAAAGTAGTTTATCGTCTTAGTCTTACCTGGCTGACCACTAACGAGGGCTAACCCACGATAGTTACATAAAGAATTAATCAACGAAGACTTGCCCACATTAGAGCGTCCAAGGAAGGCGATTTCTACGGTATCCCCTTCAGGATATTGATCCGCCTTCACACAGGAAGTATTATATTTTGCTGCTATAATACGAGGCCCCTTCGGTTCTTTTCGTGTATATTGTGGTTTTGGGCCCATTTGTTTAGTGGATTTTTTCTTTTTTTGCATTACACAAGTGCCTTTGCTAATACTTCATCCATTGTCTTAACTGGCGTAAT
>CAUHTB010000068.1 GCA_959608595.1 uncultured Veillonella sp.
ATTAGGGAAATTTTATGGGGCTCTAACTATTTATACTGTTGTAAGCGTTCAATAATTGTCATATTACATACGTTCCATAATTAAAGCCGATCCTGTGCCTCCTGCACCAGCAATAGCGCTTAAACCAAAACGTCCACCACAAGATTCTAAAGCAGCCATACAGTGAAGCACTAATATGGCGCCAGAACATCCATAGGGATGCCCATAAGCTAACGCTCCACCAAACATGTTATATTTCCCAATATGATTTGGATAAGTCTTATCAAAAAGAACATCAATAATGGCAAAGGCTTCATTCCATTCCACTACGTCAATATCATCCATAGTTAAACCTGTACGTTTTAAAATGGCTTCTGTGCTTTCAAGGGCACCCTCTGGACTAAACTGGGGATTTCCTGCCCAAGGTTTGACGCTATGAATTTTAAAAGGCCCTTTTTTATTAGATAAATATACAAAGGCTGCTCCATCATGAGTTAAACACGCATTGCCTGCATTTGTAATAGAGTCAGCTCCCAACAAAGGCTTCATCCTAGACAAGAGTTTCTCGTTCATCGTAGGTCGAATACATTCATCTATACATCTTTTACCATCTATAGTAATAGGCATAATATATGACTGTAAATATGGGTTATCTAAAGCTGCTGATGCTCTTTGATGACTGCCAATAATATGCGGATATAAATCTTCCTTTGTTACATTGTATTTATGAATAGTCCGCTCGGCCCCTTCAAGCATGGCTAAAGGCGATTGATCTTGGGGCGTAAATTGAGCTACCTTATAGGCTCCTTCTCGGTCATCCCCAGATGCATACACCCGCTCTGGCTGTAACGACGAACTTTCAATACCGCCTGCAATAGCAGAGTCCATAATACCAGACACAATATGTGCATATGCTATCTCAATACTCATCAAAGCTGAGGCACATTGCATATCAACGGTGATAGCAGGCACATAATTTGGTAAATTACACATAAGACCCATGAGACGGCCAAGGTTTCCACCTGTACCAACTGCATTACCACAGAAGATTCCATCTATATGTGAAATAGTATAACGATTAATTATTTCATCAATTACTTGAGAGCCCAAAATCTCGGGTCTCATATGTTTATATTGTCCATTTAAAACGCCGATAGGACTTCTAAGCCCACCATGAATATATACTGACATATAAGCTCCTATAACAAAATGCACAAAAGAGGCACCCCAAGGAATGCCTCTTTTCATTATTACATGCTAAATTTTAATTTTAGTTGCTAGCCAGGATGCAACGAGACATTTTACGATATCCCCAGGAATAAATGGGAACATAACTACAGGCAACGCCGCCCAAAGTTCTGTTTTGGTAACAATCATAAAGCCTGCCACACCAAATAGGTATACTACAGGAATTGTAATTACAAGAGAGCGCCACGCATAAGAGAAAAAGCTCTTTTTAGGCCCTTTAAATACACTTAGTAAAGTATATGCTATTGGCCAAGAGAAGATAAATCCCCCTGTAGGTCCCAATAATTTACCAAGACCAGCTGTACCCCCAACGAATACAGGTAGACCAACGGCTCCTAGCAGAACATACACGATAAATACTATAAAAGCATCCTTTGGTTGCAATAATAAGCCTGTTAATGTCGCCACCAAAGTCAATGCGGTTACCATTGCCGGACTAAATGGCAATGGAAATGAAATATATGCTGAAATACATAATAAGGCTGTCAATAAAGCCATTTTTGTTAAACGTCTTGCTTCCATAATTACCTCTAACTAATACATCTTTGTTTCAAAGATGTTGAATCTTCATTTTCACCAAAAAAAGTAGCAGAAAATGCCAATGTATCACCTACATATCCTTCTACATGAGCATCCTCAGGGACTTCCACTAAAGTCACCATATCCCCTGCAATGACAGGGGCATGAAAATAAATTGCCATCTGCTGTGCAGATTTACTAATATTCCAATAATTCCACAATGTTTCAAGAATCATACATCCCGGTACCACATAAGGATCCTCTCGATGAATTGGATTCGTGTCATTAATATCATTTACGAATTGTACTATATCTTTCTTGGAAAACGATATAGCTCCACTAATTTCATCATGATGTACGGTAGTGCGAATGCTAAATTGTTTCGGCACCGGTCGTAAATCAACCATTAAAAAACCTGATTTATCTAGAATACCAATTGTAGTAGTTTTAGCGATTTGATATAAAATACCACAGATAGATTGATCACTTCCTGAAGCATCATAATGCATATGCTTAATAACACTATGTCCTGGTAGATCTAAATCATTATTACATAATGCTTTAAATAATGTTCTCATATAATCACAGTCCTTTATTTATTCAATAAATTGATTATAATCAACATCTTTTCATTCGTCAACAAAAGTCATTATCCATTTGTTAACAAATATAAAATAATATATCTATATTAGCTAAATGTACTACCAAAAGAAAAGAACCCATGATATATCATAGGTTCTTTCATAAGGTTAAATCTTATAGATTTGTTATTTAAGATCTAGCTCTTTTAAGTATGCCTTGAAGTTTTCACCTAATTCTTCATTGCGCAATGCATACTCAACAGTAGCTTTCAAGTAACCTAGTTTATCACCTGTATCGTAACGAATGCCTTCATAGGCCAATGCATACGTGTCAGTTTTAGATGCTGCTAACGCATCAGTCAATTGAACCTCATTACCTACGCCTGGTTTTGTATTTTCCAAAATATTGAAAATATCTGGAGTTAAAATATAACGACCTAATACAGCAAGTCTAGATGGAGCATCTTCTTGCTTAGGTTTTTCAACCAAGTTATGAACGCGATATAAATTATCAGCCAATGCTTCACCAGATACGATACCATAAGAGCTAACTTTATCTTCCGGTACAAATTGTGCCCCTAGAATAATACCAGGATGTTCGTTATAACACTCAATCAACTGTTTTAAGCATGGATTTTCAGGATTATATACAATATCATCACCAAGCAACACAGCAAATGGTTCATCACCAATAAAGGCTTTAGCACATAGTACAGCATCACCAAGACCACGTGGCGCCTTTTGGCGGATAAAGTGAACCTTAATATCTGCTAAATCCTTAATCATAGCCAACTGTTTATTTTTACCTTGGCTTTGTAACAATAATTCTAATTCAACACTGCTATCGAAATGGTCTTCAATAGCACGTTTATTACGACCTGTAATGATTAGGATTTCTTCAATACCAGAATCTAGTGCTTCTTTCACAATATATTGGATAGCTGGTGTATCTACAATAGGAAGCATTTCCTTTGGTTGTGCTTTAGTAGCTGGTAAGAACCGTGTACCAAAGCCAGCTGCTGGAATAACGGCCTTTCTAATACGTTGCATAATTATCTCCTAATTAAAAGTCTTTGCCAACAAATTTGATCTTCCATTGATCATTGTTGCTTCTATGAGCATCTTTATATGTCAAATACATATCAAAGGAATGCAAATCACGATGCCATGTATAGTACACAGAATCAATGTCCCCACTCATCATATTGGTTTTTACGCTTACAGAGAGGTCATCTAGACGAGTTAATTTATAGCTACCACCATAGATGAGTTCTTTTGGAAGCTCTGTCGTATCAAATCGATATGGAGAGTTGTTATAAGAAATATTACGTTGATTATAACTAACCCATACATTAGCACGATTTCCCACTTTAGATTGGAAACGAGCGCCCCAATAAGGCATGCTACGAATCGTACCATTATAACCATAATAATCTCGTTGGTAACCACCTAAGAAACGTAAATCTGCATTTTTCCAAAGCTTAATTGGATCATGAGATACTTCTGTATAATACTCTTTATGAGAACCTTTTACAGAACCCTCTTTCCAATAGCCCGCGTTTACACCACCACGTACAGTAACAGGAGATTTACCAACATGATATGTATGAGTATCTAAACGAGCTTCACCAATCTTTTCTACCCATACAGTTTCATCGTTATACTCATTAGATTCTTTACTATAACCTATGGATGCAGTAGCCCAAGGCAAATAATGTCTATAGCCTACTTTTGGTTTAAATCCAGACTTTGAATACCAACGGTAATCAATATAGGCTTCACCATGCTTACCGATTGGATACTCTGTACTACCATGCAAACCAATGCCATCATCACTACTATATGTAGGTTTTGGAACCAAGGAGAAAATACTAAATTTACCCTCTTTATCATGACGAAGGGATGCTGTATAAGAAGGCAAAGATAAAACCTTGAAGTTTTTAATATAGAAGGATGGTTTTTTGATAACTACTTTATCGCCAGGATATACCTTGATATCTTGACCTTCTACACGATAGTCAGGTGTATGTTTAAAAGCCATCGCATGTTTAGTGGTAACCATGCCTTTTTCCATATGACCAGTTTCACCATCAAATGTAGCATTTTGCCCTTTTACATAGTAAGGGTCATTCCAACCAAAAGCTTGATCAGCTGTAAAATGATGATCACTAGTACGATATGTCATATTTTGACCTGTAATATCCTTAGTTTTACCGCCATTTTCTAAAAAGCGATATCCACCAACAGTACGATATTCTGTAGTTTTCGTATTACCTTCTATACGCGGAGACATCAAAGTTTGATTACCTTGAGTCACTACTACATCACCTTGTGCATATACATCACCAGTGGACCCTGTATAGGACATTTTATCTGCATCAATACGAGTCGGCAACTGTTCTGTAGGTTGAGCAGACTTTGCCTTTTCACCACGACGTACAACACGGATATTACTATTGTCAGGTGTAGATGCTTTAGAGATTTCTCCAAGATAGGATTGATCAACGCTATCCAATTGATCTTGATATACCGTAGTTGACTCTGTAGCGGCCCATACTGGTTGTGCTAAACAGAAAACACATGCCGCTGCCAGCCATTGTACTTTACGTTTCCTCATGGTTACTAGAACTCCTATTACTTTAAGAATTTGTTAATTATTGATTACGCTTTACAACAACGATAGGTTGAGAAACATTTTCTACAGGTTCTTCTGGCTCCTCAACTGCTGTAGCATCTTCAGCTACAGCTGCATTTTCATCAGTATCATTATTTTCTACATATTCTTCAGATTCACCTGTTGTATTAGGTACAGTTACAGCATCAGCTAATTCATCATCACTATGAGCTAAACCATCGCCACCAATAACAAGACCTTGAATTGTTACGGAATCTTGAGGTTGTACATAAATTGTTGCACCAGCAGGGTACTCAATATTTTTCCCCTTAACAAAAGCGCCACCTACTAAACCTACCGGTCCAAGTAAAACAGCACCAGCTACGGATGCACCTGCAGCTTTTACTTCATTACGAGTTTTGT
>CAUHTB010000069.1 GCA_959608595.1 uncultured Veillonella sp.
TCCAATTCTAGTGGATCACAAGAATCTAACCCCAAACATGCGAAGGCAATCATACGTTTCGTTTTTTCAACGGATAAAGGCTCGAAATGGCCATCCCGTTTCTTGATCATAATCTCCATTACTGTTCCCCTTGAGTCTTAAAAGTAATAAAACTGTTAATCTAAGCATATATAAGATTAGACTGAAAAGTATAAAATATCTTTAAGTTAAATCTAATCAGAAAAATAAGAAAACTACTATATGTTGTAGTTTTCCTATTAAGCTTATACATTATGTTACGATTATAGCGAAAAAAATCTATACATTCAATATTGACATTTAGAAATTTATAAATATAGTATGCTTAAATTTATCGATATAGTTATAAATGCTAGAAAATACTATATGGGACGCATATATGATGATTTTGAATGCTATATCTCTTTTGAGAATAGTAAAATAGTACGTGGCAGTATATAAAATTCCGTTCTATATCGTTCTGTATACTATTGTGATTTATTTTATTAAAAGCATGTCATACATGTCCTATAATAGATATATAGTAAATAGGAGGTAAGACATGAAGTCTATTGTTATATATTCTTCCCTTACAGGGAACACGAAACAAGTAGCTGAGGCTATTACTAGTGTATTGCCAGCAGGTACACCATGTGTATCTATGAAAGAATTGCCCACCGATTTATCATCTTACGATCTTGTATTTGCAGGATTCTGGGTGGATAAAGGGACAGCTAATAAAGAGGCCCGTGATGTACTAGGCACATTGCATAACCCTCACATTGCTCTGTTTGCAACAGCTGGTGTACCACCGCAAATGGCACATGCTAAGGAGAGCTTAATCAATGCAGCAAATTGTTTACCTGATGGCGTAGAGCCTGTAGGAACCTTCATTTGCCAAGGTAAGGTAGATCCTAAGGTTATCGAAATGATGTACAAGATGTTCCCGAAAGGGCATAGCCACGGTAAATCTGCTGATCGCGATGCACGTCACAAACAAGCTGCAGTACACCCAAATGAAGACGATTGTAAAGCAGCCCGAGATTTTGCTAAAGATATTCTTACAAAGCTTGGATAATAATAAGAGCAGTACCCCTGTGGGGTACTGCTTTTGTAATATCACAATAAGGCACTAAGTTTATATCGCATTTATCATACTTTCAATTTAATTATAAAGTACGTTAAATTTAAGTTTGCGTGTATCGAATTGGTTTATGAAGTACGACGTAATCAATAGCTTATATCCATTGCCTTCTATAACGACAGGATCGATAGCTGTTTTATCGACTGTAAGGAACTTATCATAAATATGATGCACCTCTGTCACACCATTTGGTAGAGATACCTCTAAATCAAGGCCTTTGTTGAGGAACTTGAAGGAGATGGAGTCGAAGTTGGCAGATTCTACTTCGTATTCCTTAAGGTCTCTTTCGTAGACTATTAATTCGATGTTTTCAATGTATTTATCGTATCCTGCAATCGAAATAACCTTTGGTGCAGTTATAGCATCAAAATTAATATATTCAACTCGTCTGCCGTTTGTTGGGTTGGTATCTGGCAGTTTTAAATCATCTACAGGGACATATGGTGTGCCATAGTCCGTGAAGTTAGGATCAAAGGTAGCAGCTATTGGTAGGCTTGCATGCCATTCGCCATCGACTTTAGTATAGGTCACAAATTCACGATACGTTGTATAGCCTATGAATGGCGTTAAGAGAACAGTACCTAAGGCAAGAGCCATAACTGTTGTGTGTACAGATGGTTTTAACCCCTTCACAAGAGAGTATACATTGTGTACTAAGAAGATTAAATTGAATGCACTCACGTAAATCGTATTGAGCCAGAGCACTGGTTCATTAATCACACGTTTACCGATAAGAATTAAGCACAGTGTAGTTAGTGTAATAAACAAGAAGCATAGGATTTGCTGTGTTCTGCTACTTTCACTAGATCTAAAGCTAGCCAAGTAGAATAGGTAGAAAATGGCTACATACGGATAATAGGTGTAGAAGAAACGCGTATCCTCTCGAAGCCCTAACAGAATCAAGACTAAATAGATATTAGCTAGAATGCCTGTAATAATGGACGCCTTAGGTAAGATGATACCGAATACAACAGTAAAAAATGAGTTTGGTGCCGGAGGACCTGCGGGATCCTCTTTGTAAGAACATACCATAGATAGACAAATGAACATATTAATGGATGCGAGTACCTTAAAAATGGTTTCTTCAAAGTTGAATGGTTGGTCCACGATGATGAAGAAGAACCATAAACTCATGATGATAACAATGTTATATAGCGTAGACGTAACAAGGGTGATGCCAATCCGTTTGATGCGGTTAATGATTTCACCGATGTAGTGTTCACCAGGCGATGTGAAATACAAGGCAATCATGGAGTACAGCCATAGGTACGATATATTTTCCGTAGCTAGTTCAATACCTCGCACGTAGCCGTAGCTTTCGTGAATCATATAAAGGCCAACGCTGATTCCGATACTTACTAAGGTATATAAAATGGAAAACTTTCGAGCCCTTGTTATATAGCTTTGTAATATAACGATAAAGAAATAAAGTGAGTATAGCTTAATGTCGATTTCGGCAAACCAATCTTGTTCAATATACAACGGTGTACATGAAAATATGGCAATTAATGCCAGTAATATAGGCGACTGCGTTGCTAGGTCCCGCAGCGAAGACCATACATGTTTAATAGCAAATTTCATAGATGTTCTCTCCCTCTATAAATATAAATACCCCCTCTTCTTATTAGTATACCTGTTTTCTGGTGAAAGCCCTATGAGGTTTTACATGCTATTAAATATCCTTTACAATAACACTAAGAACTAGTTTTCAAAGAAAAGAGGTTATCACATGGAATTCTCTTATTTTTTACCTGTAAATATCCAATTTGGTTGGAATAAAGTAGATAATGTTGCTGATTTTGCTGCACCATATGGTAAGAAAGCACTTATTGTAACTGGTCGTACTAGTGCCAAAAAATCTGGTTTATATGACCGGGTGGTAGCAAAGCTTGATGCAGCTCATATCGGTCATGTATTGTTTGATCAAGTAGATGCCAATCCATTGACTACAACTGCCTTAGACGGCGCTGAGTTAGCTAAATCTGAAAACTGTGATATGGTTATTGCTATCGGCGGTGGTTCCATCATGGACTGTGCCAAAGGGATTGCCTTTATGGCTGTGAATGAAGGCGATATTAACGACTATATTTTCAACCGTAAAACAAGTGATAATGCATTGCCTCTTATTGTTATTCCAACGACTTGTGGTACCGGCTCTGAAGGTAACGGTTTTGGTGTTCTTACTAATCCTGAAACAGGTGATAAGAAATCCTTACGCTGCAATGCTATTGTGCCAAAGGTTTCTATTGTAGACCCTGCTGTAATGGGTACAATGCCACCTCATGTATTGGCATCTGTAGGCTTTGATGCACTATGCCATAATATCGAGGCTTATACCTCTAAAACAGCACAACCTTTCACCGATGCATTGGCTCATTATGCGGTGACATTATTAGCACAATACCTTGTACCACTATATAAACATGTGAAAGCGACAGCTGAAGGCAAACCAGCAGTACTCAATGAAAAACAACTTACAAAAGCTTGGGAAGCTGTTACATTAGCAAGCACCATTGGGGGCATGGTTATTAATACAGCTGGTGTAACACTAGCACATGGCATGGAACATCCAGCCAGTGGTCTTAAGGATATTACACATGGGGTAGGCCTTGCTATTATTGAACCTGTGGCAGTGGAATATACATGGAGTGCGAACCCTGATAAATTTGACGCCTTGGCGCGTATATTCAACCATGGAGATGGCTCTGAACTAGGCGAAGCATTACGCTTGATTGTACATGACCTAGACCTTACTACAAACCTTACAGAATTAGGCTTTACGAAAAAAGACATTCCATGGCTTGTAGATAATGTATACGTTGTAGCTACAGGAAATATTGCTAATACAGTAGCTGAAATTAGCCGTAAAGATATAGAAGCGTTGTATAAAAAGATGTTTTAAGTGTTGAAGTTATTTTAAGTGTTGTCATAATAGGAGAGAGTTTTGTTCCAAGGATTTTATGGCCTACTAACAGTTCTGCTATGCGTGTTATTTGTAATTGTAGTAGTGCTATTTAACATAGCCCCAATTACTTACATTGTTTTTGGCATAGCCATAGTGTTGAGTGTGTTACTTCAATATAGGCGCTTTAAGAAACAGTCCATATCTGAAAAAACACATAGCCGATTGGCTTGTGCTTTGTTTATTGTCGTAACCCTTAGTATATCTTGGCTCGTAGCCGATTGGTTTAAGTATGATACTCAAACGACTCATCATCAAATGGATGGTTTTGAGTTTAGCACAATGGATTGGAAACGGGGCTGGCCTAATAATAAGGAATTACCGGAAGGATTAAAGCGCCCGAATGCACTACCAGAAGGAATTATAAGAGCATCTGCATCTGGTGATAGCTTAGTTTGGGCTAATGCATATCCTATAAAATATACTGTATTAGAAGGGGACCCTGCAGTTATTGCACAGTATGAGAACATTGCAAAGACACAGGCTATTTACCAAGTACAAATCGATAAGCATGGTGTTTTACGTGATTTAAATACGGGAGAACGAAAAACGTCTATATCGCATCCTAGTGAATACAATATTATTGAAAGCATAAATGAAGTGCCAATAGACTTACCTAAGCGAGATTTCATTGAATGGTTGCGTTTTGCACCTAGAAAAGAAACAAAATCGGTAGTTAATCAAACTACTAGTTCCGTTCGTAATCATAGATTATATGTTTTTGTAGACGATGGAAATACTAAAAGACCTCATTTTGTGGAACTTTTGATCAGTAATGATGGGACACGGGCTGTGTTTTATCAATCTAAGTAATTTGAGTAGGTATTGTTGTGGAGATCGTAAATGCGACAGTGTTTAATCCAGAGCGAACTCGAATGATTACTGTAGATATAGATATTTATCATTAGTATTTATCTACTTTGATTTTATGAGTTAAAGTGGTTTATTAATTGAATATATTAATCCTTATATTAAATATTTAGGTTTGACAGTGTTAAATCATATCTTTATAATGTGATTTAATAAGAGACTAGGATGTATCTACAATCCCAGCCCTAGGGCTGGGATTATTTCTTTTATAGTCTCATGTAGTTTAGTTTTTAGAGAGGTGTTTTTATGGCAGATCAAAACAACAAAAACGTCGATGCCTTAGCGCAAGAGATTACCTTAAAAAGTCGTGGTCAAGGTAAATTGCGTC
>CAUHTB010000070.1 GCA_959608595.1 uncultured Veillonella sp.
TCCAAATAATGCAATCAAAGGTCGCTTAAGGGCATTCGCAATATGCAAAGGACCCGTATCAGCACTAATAAATATTTGACAATGACGAATCAATTCAATGAGTTCAGGCATTGATGTAGACCCCACTAGGTTGATGAGATTCTTATTTTTTACATAGTTTTCTATGAAAGCTCCTTTTTCTGCATCATCTGGAGCACCAGCAATAACTACTTTTTTACCAAATTCACATAAGCGGATACATAGCTCGCCAAAGTTAAGAAGTGGCCACTCCTTAACAATCCAGCGAGCACCTGGTACAACTACTACATATTCATCTTCTACACCATGAGATTGTAACTTATGCTTAACGGACTTCTCCGCCTCAACATAAGCAGGCATAGGAAACTCTACGCCTTCTACATCGCCCCCAAGGACACGTACGGTATCGAGGTATCGTTCGATAACATGATCGTATTTATGTTCACCAACGAGTGCTTTATTTACTAAATTACTGCCTTCACGAAGTTCCCAGTAGCCATATTTTTCAGGTGCACCAGATAATAATGATACAATGGCGCTCTTTGCAATACATTGAAGGTCTAAAGTCATATCAAAATGACGGCTATGTAAATCCTTACGTAACTGCCATAGATAAGCAGGCTTTTTAAGTTGTTTCTTGTCGATAATAATTACATCATCTACCCATGGTGTACCCGGTAAGAGGCTAGCGAATTGTTCATGAATGGCCCATGTAATACGAGCATCAGGCCAATTCTTACGCACAGCATACAAGGTAGGCAATGCATGAATTACATCCCCTAATGAGCTCATCTTTATGATGAGTATATTCTTGTAGTCTTTCATATAGCCTCCCAAATACAACACAACAGTAAAGAACCTTATAATAGCTTTACATTAGGTTTAAAAATAAAGCGAATACAAACGCAATACCAAATTAGTAGATTAAATAATTGATTTAATAATAGATTAAATGATAGTTTTCATAAAATCTAAAAGATTAGTACCTGTAAATAGATAGCCTTTTACACCAGCCGCTTCTGCTGCATCAACATCGCGCTGACTATCGCCAATAAGGAAACTACTTTTAGGGTCTACATCATAATCCTTAATAGCTTGATTAATCATGCCAGGCTTTGGCTTTCTACATTCACAATCGACAGCATAAAAAGGCACAGAGCCTTCTTTATGGTGAGGGCAATAATAAAAATGTAAAATTGGTGCCCCACTGCGATCTAATTCATGAGCCATGTGATCATGTAAAATTTGAACATCAGATTCCTTATAATAGCCTCTAGCTACACCACTTTGATTTGTCACTACAATGAGGTCATAGCCCTTGCTATATGCATAAGCCAATGCCTCTTTTGCGCCATCCACCCATTCTAAATCGCTGATTTTATATAAATAGCTAACATCTTTGTTGATAACACCATCGCGATCTAAAAATAATACCTTGCGCATTAACGTAAATACCCTTCGTTATTATCGAGTAGTTCACAATATTCTTTAACAGCATCTTCCATTTTATGGAACCCTTTATCATAACCAGCAGCCAATAATTTAGTAGTATCAGCCTCAGTAAAGCTTTGGTATTTACCTTTTAATACCTCAGGGAATGGAATATATTCAATCTTGCCTTTACCGTTGTAGTCGATAACAGCTTGCATAAATTGGTTAAAGCTATGAGCATTACCTGTACCACAGTTAAAAGTACCAGAAATTTCAGGGTGTTCCCAGAAATAGAAGTTTACATTAACTACATCTTTAACATAGATAAAGTCACGTGTTTGACCACCATCTTCGTAGCCATCTGTACCTTCAAATAGATTGATAATACCAGTTTCTTTATTTTTGTAGAACATTTGACGAACTAAGGAAGCCATTTTATCTTTATGAGCTTCATTAGGACCATATACATTGAAGTAACGTAAACCTACAACTTGCGCTGTATACTCACCTTCATATTTACGCACATAACGGTCGAATAACAATTTAGAATACGCATATGGATTAAGTGCTTCTTCGGCTTCTGGTTTTTCTACGAAACCATTAGTACCATTGCCATAAGTAGATGCAGAGGATGCATAGATGAATGGAATACGACGGTCTTGGCAATAATGGAATAGATTTTTAGAACCTTCATAGTTGTTCTTCATCATATATTTGCCGTTATATTCCATTGTGTCCGCACAAGCACCTTCATGAAATACTACTTCGATAGGACCTACATCAAATGTACCATCAGCAATAGCACAATCAAAATCATCACAATCGATATAATCCAAGAATTCTAAATTTTGAATATTTCGGATTTTACGACCATCTGTAAGATCATCAACAATAAGAATATCTGTACGACCACGGTCATTTAATGCTTTTACAATATTACTACCGATAAAACCAGCACCGCCTGTTACGATAATCATAATTTACCCTCCTTAGCCATAGTAGCTATTTTCCCTACAATATCTGATGTAGAGTAACCTTCTTTAAATGAAAGTACCTCTACATGATCTACGGACTCACGTCCAACAATATCTTCTATTTTATAATCGCCGCCCTTAACTAGCGTATTAGGACGTAAATAAGCTAATAGTTCAGCTGGTGTATCCTCTTCGAATAAAACCACACCATCGATACAGCGCAATGCACTTAATAATGCTGCGCGATCTTCTTCACTTACGATGGGACGTGTTTCGCCCTTTAGGCGTCTAACAGAAGCATCGGAATTCAAACCAATAATTAGATGATCGCCTAATTGAGCTGCCTCTTGTAAGTACGTAATATGTCCACGATGAAGAATATCAAAGCAACCATTTGTAAACACAACAGTTTCACCCTTGTTTTGCCATTGTGTAATAAGCTGCTTCATCTCTTCCTTTGTGTATAAAGGCTTCGATTGAACACTATGCTTATAGGAATGCCATAAATCCAATAGTTCAGAACGATGAATTGGATATGTACCAACCTTGGATACGACAATACCTGCTGCACCATTTGCAATATGTAATGCTAAACGCATAGATAAGCCGCTCGCAAGGCATGTGATCATCATAGATACAACCGTATCACCTGCACCACTTACATCGAATACCTCTTGTTGTGTGGCCGGATTATGCCATGTACGGCCATCCTTTGCAATAACAGTGATCCCTTTTGCGGAACGAGTAGCCACAATGTACTCTAAATCAACATTAGCCAAAACTGACTTAGCTGCTTCAACAATAGTGGTATCATCATTTTCTAATTTACGGCCTACACATTCACCTAGTTCTTTTACATTCGGTGTAATGCAGGTTGCACCATTATATTTAGACCAGTCTGAACCCTTAGGATCAACAATGGTTTGTACACCATACTCCTTAGCTAAACTAAAGATTTTTTTTAGCAATGTTGGTGTACAAACGCCTTTGCCATAGTCAGATACAACAATACCATCGATACCAGCCTTACATAGATTTTCTAGCCAAGCAGACAGTCGTTCCTCTTCATCACTTGTTAAATCTGTAATCGTTTCAAAATCAAGGCGCATCATTTGTTGACGATCACCTAAGATACGCATCTTGGTAATGGTAGAACGATCATCACTCGTCAATAAACCTGTTGTATCAATCTTGTCTGCATCAAGTAACTGTTGTAATAAACGACCATGGTCATCATTACCGGCAATAGCACCGAGATATACTGTGCAATCTAAATTTGATAGGTTCGACGCAACATTACCAGCACCGCCAAGCACTTCTTTCATCTTTGCCACGCGGTTAACAGGAACCGGTGCCTCTGGAGAAATACGACTTACATCACCAAAAACATAACGATCTACCATAACATCACCTATAACGGCAATCTTTAGATTTGGTAGCTGCTTTGTTAAAAATTGATTAATGGTAGCATTTATCATAATCCACCTATTCCTTACCACAATATACATGCATAACGACTTACATAAAATACTTGGCATCAAACATGTATCTATTTATAAATAAGACCGTAACGGTTAGTAATCTTCTTCAATAATTTCACACATAATATGACCAGCCAAAATGTGCATCTCTTGAATACGAGCTGTCACATTACTTGGGATGGCTAATGTAATATCACATAATTCAGCTAGTTTGCCACCGCCTTCTCCGGTGAAAGCAATGGTATGCATGCCAATAGAACGAGCCATTTCTGCTGCTTTCACAACATTCTTGGAGTTACCAGATGTAGAAATACCGATGAGAACATCACCTGTACGGCCTAAGCCCTCTACTTGACGGGCAAAAACAGATTCAAAATCATAGTCATTGGCAATCGCTGTTAATGCAGATGTATCAGTAGTCAATGCAATCCCGGCAAGAGAGCGTCGTTCCTTTTTAAAGCGACAAATCAATTCCGCTGCTAAATGTTGAGAATCAGCAGCAGAACCGCCATTACCACAGAACAAAATTTTATTGCCATTCTCTAAAGCCGCCTTACAGCGATATGCAATCTCTTGAATGGTATCCATATGCTCCATTGTCTTTCCAAAGACTTCCAAATGCTCGGTAAAACGATCTGCAATGATTGGATTTAAATCAGTCATTATAAAATCTCCTTTAACAGTCTATCTGCATTTTTCCAGAATAATTTTTCACATTGTTCCACAGATAAACCAGCTTCTTTAAATGCATCGTATAATCGATACATTTCAGAAGTGTCTTTAATTTCTGTATCCGGCTTAATACCATCAAAATCGGTTCCTAATGCCACAACATCTTCCCCGCCTTTATTGATGAGATATAAGCCATGCTTTACGATATCTTCAATTCGACTTATCGGTGATGTGCCTAAAAAAGCTTGGGCAAAGTTAAGGCCTATAACACCACCCTTATTAGCAATAAGCTTAATCAAATTATCTGGTAGATTTCTAGTATGGGCAGTAACTTCGCGCGCATTGGAGTGTGATGCTACAAATGGTACATCTAATACATCACCTAGTTGCTCTGTACCAGCATCGTTAAGATGGGAGCAATCCACAATTATTCCTAAGTCTTGCATAGCCTCCACAAATTCAACACCTTTTGGTGTTAATTTTTTATGCTGCTCACCACAATGTGGCTCACCTAGTCCATTTGGATAATTCCAAGTAAGCGTAATAAGTCGAACCCCATCTTGATAAGCTTGTTTTAGTTTATCTAAATCGCCGCCTAGTACACCGCCCTCTTCAATAGACATGAGAGCTCCAATCTTGCCAGACTCATACACAGACTCTACATCTTGATAAGAGAGCACATGTTGTATGTGCTCTCCATAGTGAT
>CAUHTB010000071.1 GCA_959608595.1 uncultured Veillonella sp.
GAGGACTATACAGTACATATAGAAATGCCACTATTTTCGTTTGTAGACATTTCTTTTGTGCGAGCCGATTTAGCGTCTTTTTGGAGTGGGCTACAAGAACGATGTGTAAAAGGGTTAACCAATATGTTAATAGAACCTGCTAATAATTTTACTTTTACTTATCGTCGCCGAGGGATTCCTGAATGGGACTTTTCACAAGTTATGCCTGATGAGTTAGAAGGCTTTGTACGCGATATTGATCCAGCCCATGCGATTCGCATGATTAATGGGTCTTTTATCATCGGCGAATACCGCAAGATGGATGAGTGTACAGGCTTACTATTGTATTATAATGAATTGCGTGATGAATACTTTGCGGAACTTCGCTATAAAAGCTATCCAGAAATTGACCATCATTTAGATGCAAAAAATCTAGATGATTTAGCAGTGCTATTGCGTGAGCATTTAGGTGCTATACTAAAAGGCTTGAATGAGCGCATTGATTAAAGTTTGGATAGATTTAACTATGCTATTTTTTGTCATTTTTTGTTTTTATAGAATGACTTATGTGGGATTGGTTTCTTTAATACCCATTCAAAAGCGTAGAATTTGTATATACACAGCAAATGTGATATACTATATATGACTTTTATATAATCTTTTAAAAGAGTGGGCTTATGTCCACTCTTTCATTTATGATTAGCCTAATTTTAAGGTGTTTGTAATCAAGAGATATATACAAGATGTAGTAATAAAGGAGGCGATGGCTATGAAGAGAGAAGCAGTAGAGGAATTTGTATCCTCTGTAGTTGAAGGTATTATAGCCGGCACCGACATGGAACTGGTCGATGTAGATTACGTTCGTGAACGCGATTGGTATTTACGTGTCTATCTCGATAAACCAGGTGGTGTAGATTTGGATGACTGTCAGTTGGTTAGCGAAAAACTAAGTGCTGTGCTCGACGAAAAAGATCCAATTACGGAAAACTATTTATTGGAAGTATCTTCTCCAGGCCTAGATCGAGTTCTTAAGAAGGATAAGGATTTGGTTCGCTATAATGGTCGTGATGTTGATATCCAACTATTTAAACCGATTAATGGCAGTAAGCAATTTACTGGTGTATTAGAAGGTTTTACAGACACAACTATCGATTTTACTATCAATGGTGAAAGCATGACATTCGAACGGTCTGCCATTGCACAAATTCGATTACATCTTGATTTTTAATATATGGAGGCATACGAGTGAGTCAAGAATTAATTCAAGCGGTAATGGTACTTACAAAGCAAAAAGGTTTTGCTCCTGAGGTTATTTTTGAATCCTTAGAGGCTGCATTACTGCAAGCATATCGCAAAGAACCAACGTCTAATCCAGATGCGTACGTTGTGATTGACCGCGAAACAGGTGTTTATAAAGTAATGGCCAAAAAACAAGTTGTGGAAACTGTTGAATTGCCTGAAACAGAAATTAGCTTGTTGGATGCTCGCAAAAAAGATAAGCGTTTTGAGATTGGTGATGTAGTAGAAGTCGATGTAACTCCTGCTAACTTTGGTCGTAGTGCTGCCCATACTGCAAAACAAATGCTTATTCAACGTTTGAAAGAGGCTGAACGCAGCGTAGTATACGAAGAATACTATAGCCGTGAAGGCGATATCATTACTGGCGTTATTACACGTGTTGAAGGTAAAAATGTATTTATCAATTTAGGTAAAACAGAAGCAATCTTGCCTCCTACTGAGCAAATTGCTACAGAAACATATCGCGAAGGAGATCGCATTAAATGCTATATCGTAGAGGTTAAGAAAACTACGAAAGGGCCTCAAATCATGATTTCCCGCACACATCCTGGTTTATTAAAACGCCTCTTTGAGTTAGAGGTACCAGAAATTTATGAAGGTGTGGTAGAGCTTAAATCCGTAGCTCGTGAGCCAGGTATGCGTTCTAAGATTGCTGTTTATAGCCGCGATGAAAATGTTGATCCAGTAGGTGCTTGCGTAGGCCCTAAAGGTCAACGTGTACAACATATCGTTGATGAGTTACATGATGAAAAGATTGATATCGTTAAATGGGATGAAGATCCAGCAATTTATATCGCAAACTCTTTGAGTCCAGCAAAGGTTGTATCTGTTGATGTAAGTGAAGAAGAAAAATCCTCTTACGTTGTAGTTCCTGATTATCAATTATCCTTAGCAATTGGTAAAGCTGGTCAAAATGCTCGATTAGCAGCCAAATTAACTAACTGGAAAATCGATATTAAGAGTGAAACTCAAGCAGCTGAAGAACCTTTTGCAGGTTTTGGCAATGCTGAGGATGGAGAATAGTCATGAAACCGAAATCCCAACCTATGCGCACCTGTGTAGGATGTGGTGAGCCAAAGGTAAAACGTGAATTGATTCGCGTAGCCTTGAGCCCAGACGGTAATATCAGTATTGATCGCACTGGTAAAGCACCAGGACGTGGAGCCTATCTATGTGAATCCATGTCGTGCTTTGAACAAGCCTATAAGGCAAAACGATTAGAACGGTCATTAAAGCATGGTGTATCAAAAGAGATATACGAAGCATTACAACGTGATTTACAAGAGAATGAGTAATCACTGATATACATGAATGAAGATAAAATTTTGAATCTCTTAGGTCTAGCACAACGAGCAGGCAAAGTTATTTCCGGTGATTTCATCGTAGAAAAGGCTATGAAGAGAAAGGACCCGAAATTGGTACTTCTCGCTGGTGACTGTGCAGCCAACAATGAAAAGAAATATACTCAATTAGCAGAGACACATCAAATTCCACTTCATAGTATTGCCAATAAAGAGGCGTTAGGAACTGCCATTGGTAAAGAAGTTAGGGTAGTAGTTGCCGTACTAGATGATGGATTTGCAAAGGCAATATTAAAAGAGATTGATCGATAATAAGGGGGTATGTAGATGTCCAAAAAGCGTGTCCATGAAATCGCCAAAGAGTTCGGCGTAGAAAGTAAGCAGGTTATTTCTATTTTGCAACAACATAATGTAAATGTTACGAAAGCAGTTAATTCTGTAGATGATTCCGGTTATGAAATTGTAAAAAAACAATTGAGTAAGAAATCTGAAGCACCTAAAGTAGCACAAAAAACAGAACAAAAAGTAGAACAAAAATCTGCCCCAACTGCAGCTCATAAACAAGACGCTGCGCCACATAAACAACAACATCCAAATCGTTCTAACGAACAGAAAAAGGATAATCGTAAACAAGGTGGTCAAAAACAAGACGATCAATCTAAACAAAACGACCGCAAAAAAGGCAATGTACGTCACGTACAAATTTCTGAGCCTACACGTAAATCCGATGGTAACCAACATGGTGGTGACCGCGCTAATAACCGCCCTAATAACAATAATAACCGCAATAATGACAACCGCAATAATAACGGTCGTCCTAATGATGCGCGTAATAATGATAATCGCAATAACGACAATCGAAACAATGATAACCGCAATTCTAATAACAATGATCGTCGTAACAAGAAAAATAAAAAAGGTGGTAACAACCGCCCTCAATCCTTGTTATCTACATCTATGCAAAAGAAAAAGAATCGCGTAAAACATCGTAATGAACAGTACTTACAACAAAAAGCTGAGGCTGAACGTAAGGCTGAAGCAGCGATTGCTACAGAAATTGAATTGTCTGGTCCTTTAACTGTTAAGGAACTAGCTGAAAAAATGGGCCGTGAAGTATCTGAAATCATCAAAAAATTGATGCTTTTAGGTGTTATGGCTAGCATTAACCAAGAGGTTGATGTTGATACAGCTACAATCGTAGCTGAAGAATTTGGTGTAACTGTAACTGAAGTAGAACCTGAAGAAGATCCTACTGATATTATTGAAATTGAAGATGCACCAGAAACATTGAAACCTCGTCCACCAGTAGTAACTATCATGGGCCACGTTGACCATGGTAAAACATCCTTGTTGGACGTAATTCGCCAAACTAATGTAACAGCTGGCGAAGCAGGTGGTATCACTCAACATATCGGTGCTTACCAAGTTCGTTATAACGACAATAAAATTACATTCCTTGATACTCCTGGCCATGAAGCGTTTACAGCTATGCGTCTACGCGGTGCTAAATCTACAGATATCGCGGTTCTCGTTGTAGCTGCTGATGATGGTGTAATGCCGCAAACTATTGAAGCCATAAACCATGCTAAATCTGCAGATGTACCAATTATTGTTGCTATCAACAAAATGGATAAACCAGGTGCTAACCCAGATCATGTTAAACAACAATTGTCTGAACATGGCCTTTTACCAGAAGAATGGGGTGGCGATGTAATCATGGTTCCAGTTTCTGCTAAACAAAAACAAGGTATTGACGACTTGCTCGAAAATATCTTGCTCGTAGCAGAGGTTATGGAATTAAAAGCGAACCCTAACCGTAAAGCTTACGGCGTAGTTATCGAGGCTCAACTTGATAAAGGTCGTGGTGCTGTATGTACCGTATTGGTACAAAAAGGTTCCCTTCGCGTAGGTGACACTGTACTTGCTGGTACTGCTTATGGTAAAGTACGTGCCATGACAAATGAACGCGGTGAAAAGGTAAAAGTAGCTCGACCTTCTATGCCAGTAGAAATCTTGGGCTTCTCAGAAGTTCCACAAGCTGGTGAAATCATCAATGGTATGGATGATAACGAAGCACGTGCAATCGCAGAAAAACGTATTGCTAAACAACGCGTTCAAGAATTGCAAGCTACTCACAAAGTTACATTGGATGATATCTTCAACCAAATTCAACAAGGTGAGTTAAAAGATCTTAATATCATCATTAAAGCAGACGTTCAAGGCTCTGTAGAAGCATTACGTCAATCCTTGGAAGGCATTAAAAACCCTGAAGTACGTATCGTTATCGTTCATGCTGCAGTAGGTGCTATTAATGAATCCGATATCATGTTGGCTTCTGCATCTAATGCAATCGTTATGGGCTTTAATGTACGTCCTGATGCTAATGTACGTCGCGCTGCTGAGAATGAAAAAGTTGACCTTCGTACATATCGCGTAATCTACGATGCTATTAATGACGTTGAGTCTGCGATGCGTGGTATGTTGGCTCCTCAATTTAAAGAGGTTGTCGTTGGGCGTGCCGAGGTACGTCAAGTTATTTCTACACCTAAA
Source organism: uncultured Veillonella sp. (assembly GCA_959608595.1). Taxonomy (GTDB): domain Bacteria; phylum Bacillota; class Negativicutes; order Veillonellales; family Veillonellaceae; genus Veillonella. Next base: position 5,130 of record CAUHTB010000071.1, read on the forward strand.
GCTATCGTTGCCGGTTCTTATGTAACAGAAGGTCGTATTACTAACGACTCTGAAGTACGTTTGATCCGTGATGGTATTGTTGTATTTGAAGGTAAGGTTGACTCTTTACGTCGATTCAAAGACGAAGTAAAAGAAGTTAA
>CAUHTB010000072.1 GCA_959608595.1 uncultured Veillonella sp.
AGCACTGCTAGCTAGTCCAGCCCGATTGATATGTGGGTTCCCATGTTTGTACGTTTTTGGCTTACTACTTTTATCTTCTACCTTTGATTTTTCAAATTTAGTAAATAGATTGTCTAGCTCGCGCAAGAGCGCACGTTTTTGTGAGTCTTTCAACTCGAATACTTCACCTTTATAGGCGATGTATTTATTTTTTAGTACAGGACTGAGATCATAGATGGGCTCGTGTTGTTCTCCATTTACATCCAACAGCTCATCCAAGGTCAATCCATAATATCGAGACAGAGCACAGAGTGTATCTAAATCTGGTTCGCGATACCCTGTTTCGTAATTTGAAAGCGCCGCATTACTGATACCTACGGCCTTTGCTACTTCGATTTGGCTTTTGCCCATGCGCACGCGAGCACGCTTTAAGTTCTTGTAAAACTGCATGTTCATCACCTGTATCGATACATAAACAACTACAAACTATATACTTTTATAATAATGTATCACTGATTTTTATAGTAGTGTATCACTAATCTTTATAGTAGTGTATCACTGATTTTTTTGAAAGCTTCATCAGCTACGGCTAATGTACGTTCGATTTCACTGCTCTTGTGGCAGATAGATACGAAGTTGCTTTCATAAGGACTTGGCGCATAGTAAATACCATGGCTCAAGTTATGGTGGAAGAACATTTTGAATTGTTCTTCGTTGCAAGCTGCTGCATCATCAAAGTTCTTAACTGGTTTATCAGTGAAGAAGATGGTGAACATGGAGCCTACTCGTTGCACTACAACAGGCACATTGTATTGTGCAGCCAAACGTTCAAAGCCTTCACAAAGGGCTATGGTTGCATCTTCTACTTGTTTAAAGATAGTTGGATCACGTTGCAAAATAGAAAGCGTAGCAAGACCAGAGGTAACAGCAATTGGGTTACCACTCAATGTACCGGCTTGGTAAATAGGACCAGCTGGTGCAATTTGGTTCATAATCTCACGAGAGCCGCCAAATACAGCAAGTGGCATACCACCGCCAACAATTTTACCAAGGCATGTAAGGTCTGGTTTAATATTATAACGTTTTTGTGCACCGCCGCTACTAGCACGGAAGCCACACATTACTTCGTCAAAGATCAATACTGCGCCATGAGCCTTAGTCACTTCACGCAAGGTTTCAAGGAAGCCTGGTTCTGGAGGCACACAACCCATGTTGCCGGCTACAGGTTCTACGATAATAGCCGCAATAGTATCGCCAATCTCGTCGAATAATTTGCGAACCGCATCAGAGTCATTGTACGGCAAGGTTATGGTGTTTTCTGCTACACCTTGAGGCACACCAGGGCTATCTGGCACGCCGAAGGTAGCAAGGCCAGAGCCAGCTTTTACCAAGAGTGCATCACTATGACCATGGTAACAGCCAACGAATTTTACGATACGATCGCGACCAGTATAGCCACGAGCTACGCGCAAGGCACTCATAGTGGCCTCAGTACCGGAGTTAACGAGGCGGATAACCTCCATAGATGGCATGAAAGCTTGTACCTTTTTAGCCAATTCTGTTTCTAGTAATGTAGGCGCACCATAACTAGTGCCGCGAGGAATCGCCTCTTGTAAGCTAGCGATAACTTCAGGATTCGCATGGCCTAAAATCATAGGGCCCCAGCTCAACACATAGTCGATATATTCGTTATTATCGATATCATAAATACGGCTGCCGCTAGCGCTGCTGATAAACGGAGGGTTAGAACCTACACTGCGGTAGGAACGAACTGGACTGTTTACGCCGCCTGGCATATAACGTTTAGCCTCTTCAAAGGCCTTTTCAGATTTACCGAGTTGGAACATGGTTTCTCCTTACTTTTGTAACCATTTAGCAATATCTATAGCATGGTACGTAATGATAATTTTAGCACCGGCGCGCTTCATAGAAAGCATTGTTTCCATAACGAGGCGTTCTTCGTCGATAAGACCAGCTGCAGCAGCGGATTTAACCATCGCATATTCGCCAGACACATTGTATACCGCTACAGGTAATTCATAGCGGTCACGTGTTTCGCGAACGATATCCAAATAGGACAAGGCTGGTTTAATCATGATAATATCTGCACCTTCAGCGATGTCGAGTTCGATTTCTCTGAAAGCTTCCAAGCGATTAGCTGGGTCCATTTGATAGGACTTGCGGTCCCCAAATTTAGGTGCAGAGTTAACGGCACCACGGAACGGACCATAGTAAGCGGATGCGTATTTTGCAGCATAGCTCATTATGGATACATTAGTATAACCTGCCGCATCAAGGGCTTCACGGATAGCACCTACACGGCCATCCATCATATCGGATGGAGCCACCATATGGGCACCTGCTTCTGCTTGGCTTACCGCTACTTTACAAAGCAATGGCAATGTTTCATCATTTAAGATTTCATGATCATCAATCATGCCGCAATGGCCTGTTGTTGTGTATTGGCACAAGCAAACATCAGCTACCACCAATAGGTTTGGCACAGCTGCACGGATGGCTTTGATAGCTTGTTGTACAGGTTGGGACATATCCCATGCAGAGGAACCTTGTTCGTCCTTATATGTAGGAATACCGAAGATTTCTACGCCAAGAATACCAAGATCATATACCTCTTGAGCCATTTTTACAGCTTCATCAACGGATAAGTGATATTGGCCTGGCAACGTATCGATTTCTTTTTTGATACCTTCACCAGGAACAATAAATAATGGATAAATTAAATCAGTTACGTCGAGTGTCGTTTCCCGTACCAAATCACGCATTTCTGGATTGATACGCAAGCGGCGAGGACGGTATGTTAAATCGTACATGTAATCCTCCTAAATGTCCTTTACAATAGCATTTACCAAGCCATCAGTTGTATATACATCGCTGATGACCGCTGGTTTAAGACCTGCACTCATAGCTGTAGCGGCTGTGATAGGTCCGATGCAAGCAATCTTAGTATTGCCTAATAGTTTCAATGCATCATCGCCCAATAATTGAATTGTATTAGTTACTGTAGAGGAACTTGTAAACGTAATATAGTCTACAGTACCTGCAGTTAATGCATTTACTAATGCTTCTTGTTGAGATGTATCTTGTGTTGTTTCATATAAACGCAAAATATCTACATCTATATCGTGATGACGCAAAGAGCGTGGAATTACGTCGCGCGCTACTTTTGGTTGGATGAGCAATACGGAGTCCCCTGCTTTCAGTTCTTCTTCAAGAGCCTTTACAGCAGATTCAGCTTTATAGTCTACAGGAATAATATCTGGAACAATGCCGTATTTTTGAAGTTCCCGAGCTGTAGCACAGCCGATAGCTGCCACTTTAGAATTACCTAATGCACGTGTATCCTTGCCTTCTTTATAAAGAGCATCGAAGAAGTAGCGAACCCCTTCACCAGATGTGAATACGATGCATTGGTATTGTTTTGTATTATTGATGATACGACGATCTTCATCAAACAACTCCAATGGAGATGTTTTAATCGCTGCTGCTTCTACTACATTAGCACCTTGATCTGCTAATTTTTCGCGGAATGCACTAGCTTGGGAGCGAGCGCGTGTAACTACAATAGTTTTACCGAATAACGGTTTATTATCGAACCATTGTAATTTTTCACGAAGGTTAACTACATCGCCTACTACGATGATAGCTGGCGCTTTTAGTTGTGCCTTTTCTACGTCTTCTACTACATGTTCAAGGGTAGATACGAGAACTTCTTGAATCGTTTTTGTACCCCAACGAACAAGCGCTACTGGTGTAGAAGCTGGGCGTCCATGAGCCATCAATTTTTCTGCAATGGTAGGCAAATTGCCAACGCCCATTACAAAGCAAAGTGTATCAACGGCTGTAGCAAGGCCTTCCCAGTGAATACCAGATACTGCTTTAGTAGGATCTTCATGACCGGTTACAACCGCAAAGGATGTAGCCATAGCGCGTTGTGTTACAGGAATACCTGCATAAGCAGGTGCTGCAATTGGAGATGTTACGCCTGGTACGAATTCAAATGGTACACCAGCTTCCCCAAGAGCCATCGCCTCTTCACCACCGCGACCGAACACGAGTGGATCACCGCCTTTTAAGCGCGCTACGATTTTTCCTTCTTTACCTTTTTGAACTAATAACTCGTTGATTTCCCATTGGTGCATTGTGTGATCTTTACATTGTTTACCAGCGTAAATCAACTCTGCATCTGGGCGAGCCCATTCTAACAAATGAGCATCTGCTAAATAGTCATATACAATTACATCTGCTTTTTCAATGCATTCGCGACCTTTTACAGTAATGAGTTTAACATCGCCAGGGCCTGCACCGATTAGATATACCATACCTGTCATTTTATGATTCCTTCCTCTATGAGAGTATCCACAATATGTTTGCCACCTTCTTCGTATAAGGCTTTTGCAAGATTTTTACCAAGAATTTCAGCTTTCTTTGCTGGGCCAGAAATTTCTCCTTCGTATACCGTTTTACCATCGAGGGATGCAATCATGGCCTTTAAGGTCAATTGACCTTTCTCGATAGTACCATGTACCCCCATCGGCACTTGGCAACCACCATTTAACTGACGCAAGAAGCTGCGTTCCCCTTCAACGACATAGCGTGTAGCTTCGTCGTTAATAGGAGCTAGCATTTCAAGCATTTCCGTATCGTCAGCACGACACTCGATAGCAAGTGCCCCTTGACCAACAGCAGGAATCATTTCATCCGCTTTAAATACTTGGGTAATTTGATCATCTAAGCCCAACCGCTTAAGACCGGCTTGTGCCAAGATAACGCCATCTAGTTTTTCTGTTTCTATCTTGCTCAAACGAGTTTGTACATTGCCTCTAATTACCTCTACCTTGAGGTCAGGGCGGACATGTAATAATTGCGCTTGACGACGCAAGCTACTTGTACCAATGCGAGCACCTTGAGGCAATTTATCTAGTGTTTTATACACGGGGCTCACAAGCGCATCGTAAGGCACTTCACGAGCAGAGATAGCACCAAGAGTTAGACCTTCTGGCAACTCTGTAGGCATATCTTTCAAGCTATGTACGGCGATATCAATGTCGCCTTTGTGCATAGCTTCTTCTAATTCAGCTGTAAACAAACCTTTACCACCCACTTGAGCCAGTGGTTTTTCCAAAATACGGTCCCCTTTTGTATTAAAGTGAACTAGCTCGACCGTAATGTTTGGGTACAGACGTTGTAACTCTGCACTAATATGTTCAGCCTGCCATAGGGCAA
>CAUHTB010000073.1 GCA_959608595.1 uncultured Veillonella sp.
ATGCTGATGTATTGTTAAAAGGTACATTCATTCCTGGTTCTGCTCCAATTCCGCCATCCATGGACTATGGTTTCAAAGATTTGAAAGATCCTAATGCCTATAATCCTGATCGTGCAAAACAATTGTTAGCCGAAGATGGTTGGAAAGATACTGATGGCGATGGCATCCTTGATAAAGATGGTAAACCATTAACATTCAACTTCGTAGTATATAATTCTCGTGCTGAATTGCCACTTTATGCAGAAGCTGTTCAAGCTGACCTCAAAAAAGTTGGTATTGACATGAAAATTAAAACAGTTGACTATAACTTGATCGATAAAATGGGTCAAGATGGCGACTATGATATGCTTATTTCCAATATCGTAACAGCTAATACAGGCGATCCAATCTGGTTCTTGGCTAACTACTGGCATACAAATGACAATGGTTCCAACCCTCAAAACGGTTCTGGTTATTCCAATCCACAAGTTGACCAATTGTTAGATGCTGCTGAAACTGAATTCGATCCTGCAAAACGTCGTGACTATGCAATTCAAATTCAACAATTATTGATGAATGATGGTGCTGCATTGTTCTTAGGTTACCCTAAAACTAATATCGTTACTGGTTCTTACTTGAAAGGTGCTGTCATGTACCCAAGTGACTACTACTGGATTACTAATAAAATTACAAAATAATAAGGAGCTATAATGGCAGAAAACATACTAACTGTAGAGAACCTTAACATCGCGTACCAAGGTGTGCCTGCTGTTATGGATGTAAACTTTACCTTGGAACGCGGTAAGGTATTGACCATTGTAGGGGAATCTGGATCCGGTAAAACTACCGTGATCCGTGCCCTCATGGGTTTGTTGCCTATAGGTGGTGAGGTCACAGATGGTACCATGATCTTTAATGGTCAAGATCTTCGCACCCTATCTAAGTCAGAATGGAGAGCCATACGTGGTAAAGATATGGCCATGATTTTCCAAGATAGTGGTAGTGCACTCGATCCGATTGTGCGCATTGGTAAACAATTTAGAGAACTATTTAAAGCTCATATTGAAATCACTAATGATGAATGTGATCGTCGTGCAATTGCTTTGTTAGAGTCTGTGGCATTACCTAATTGTGCAGATATATTGTGTCGCTATCCTCACGAATTATCTGGTGGTCAACGCCAACGTGTGGGCATTGCTATGGCATTAGCGATGGATCCTGCGTTATTAATTGGTGATGAACCTACATCTGCTTTAGATGTAACAACACAATCACAAGTTGTTATGCAAATGCTAGAACTTGCTAAAGAGCATAATTCTGCTATCGTAATGGTTACGCATAACCTTGGTGTAGCGGCCTATATGTCCGACTATATTATCGTTATGAAAAAAGGTCGTGTCGTAGATGCTGGTACGCCTCAAGACATTTTGGAAAATCCATCTAATGAATATACGAAACAATTAAAAGATGCGGTACCAACATTGGGAGGAGGTCGTTACATTGACTAACTACGCTGTAGAATTAAAAAATGTATGTAAACGATTCCCACTTCCTACTGGTGGTGAGCTCGAAGCATGTAAGGATATCAATATTACCTTAGAAAAAGGCCAGTCCCTTGGGATTGTAGGTGAGTCTGGCTCTGGTAAAACGACTTTGGTTCGTATGATCATGAAGATGCTGCCTATTACAGAAGGCGAGATTTATGTAGATGGTGTAGAGATTCAACATATGAACTCTGAGCAAACAAAAGAATACCGCAAGAAAATTCAAATGGTATTCCAAGATCCATCTGCAGCTTTCAATCCGCGTATGAAGGTAAAAGATATTATTCTTGAGCCACTATACAACTTTGGTCTTCTAGAAAAAGGAAAAGAAGAACAGATTGCTGGTGATTATCTTGAAATGGTAGATTTACCTCGTGAGTTCATGCATCGTTATCCTCATGAAATGTCTGGTGGACAACGTCAACGTGTTGCCATTGCTCGTGCTATCGTATTAGAGCCTGAAATTCTCGTATTAGACGAGGCTACTAGTGCTCTAGACGTATCCGTACAAGACTCCATTGCCTATTTATTGGCGCGTTTACAAAAAAAGAAAAATTTAACATACCTATTTATCGCTCATGATATTGCGTTCATTCGTACTATGTGCCACAAGGTGGTCGTAATGCACAAAGGCACTATTGTTGAAGAGCTAGATGCATTTCACTTAGCTGATGCGAAGCATCCTTATACAAAAGTTCTATTGAGCTCCATCTTTGAAATTGGCCAAGATCATAAGCCACTTACTTTAGAAGAAGCGGCTGTAGAAGCATAGGACTTTGGCACAACGTATCCAACTTCTCATTGTAGCGATCGCCTAGTGTATTCGACTAGAGGATTCGCCTACTAATATGGGTAAAATACAATAGGTACATATATAATAGCAGTTAGCTTTAGAGCTAACTGCTATTTTTGTATGTTACGTATCTATACAGATTTTCTCATATATATAATTATATCGAAAATTTTCTTAGAAATGATTGTGTTAACACTAAATATATAGTATAGTTGACTAAGTAACATACCCCTATGGGTATAATTGGAATATGCTCATATGAAGTGATATACATATAGAGAAAGGTTGGGTGTGTAAATGAATGGATTACGTAAGGCATTACTGATTTGTATGACTCTTGGTATTGCGGTGCTTGGAACTGTGGGTTGTATGAATCAATCATCCAATTCATCTAATGATGTATTAAAGGTAGGGGCTATTAGCTTTGCTGGTACCTTGGAACCAGCAGAAAACTATTTTAGCTGGGCTGTTGTACGGTACGGTGTTGGCGAAACACTCACCAAGTTTGATGATCACATGAATGCTAAACCCTGGTTGGCATCCTCTTGGAAACAAAGTGATGATAAGCTGACTTGGACTTTTACCATCAACGATAAGGTTAAGTTCTCTAACGGTAATGCTCTTACTGCTGAGGCCGTAAAGGCGTCTTTGGAACGAACCTTTGCGAAGAGTAAACGGGCAAAAACATTCTTTAATTACACTGAAATGACGGCTAATGGTCAAGAGCTCACAATTAAGACCGATAAGCCTTATTATAATTTGCCAAACTTGTTGGGGGATCCATTGTTCTTGATTATGGATGTGACAGCAGAGGCAAATGGTCGTGATATTGCTAAGGAAGGTCCTATTGGTACTGGTCCTTATGTAGTGACATCATTTACAAAAGAGCGTGCTGAGCTAGCACGGAATGATAACTACTGGGATGGCAAGCCAGGCTTCGGTAAGGTTGAAATTCCTTCTATCAATGATGCTAATACACGTGCTATGGCACTCCAGGCTGGGGATGTAGATATGGCCGTTAGCATTGGGCCAGGTGAATATGGTATCTTCCAAAATGATAAGAATTTCACCATTTATGAAGAATCATCTTTGCGTGATGTATTCGTTCGGATGAGCCAAAAAGGCAAGCTTAAGAATGCTAATCTTCGAGCGGCTCTCATTGCCGGAGCAGATCGTGAGTCCTATGCAAAGAACCTTATGAAGGATACCTTTGTTGCCGGTAAGGCTCCATTGCCACCGTCCATTGATTATGGATTCAATCAATTGCGGGACCCTAATACATATAATATTGAACGTGCTAAAGAATTACTTAAACGTGAAGGTTATATTGATACAAATGGTGATGGTATTGTAGATAAAGATGGTGAAAACCTAGTGCTTGATTTCTATGCCTATACATCTCGACCTGAATTGCCATTATATGCAGAGGCATTACAAGCGGACTATAAGAAAATCGGTGTAGATTTACAAATTAAAATCGTAGACTATGCTGTGATCGATACATTGGCGCAATCTGGAGATTACGATATGCTCATCTCTAGTGTAGTTACTGCTAATACTGGCCAACCTGTATGGTTCTTGAAGCAATACTGGGGGACAGGTAGTGATACAAACGGCTCTGGATTCTCTAATCCACGTTTCGATGAATTGTTAGCTCTTGGTGAAAGCGCTAATGATCCAGTGGTGCGTCGTAATGCGGTGATCAATGCACAACAATTGATGCTAGATGATTCGATAGCACTCTTCCTTGGATATCCTAAGATTAATATTGTAGGAAATAACCATATTGATGGTATTAAAATAACTCCATCTGAATATTACATCATTACGAAAGATTTAAAGCGTAAATAATAAAAATAGGACTAGCTTTGAGCTAGTCCTATTTTTGTAAGTTCTTTATTTTTTCTTTTGTTCTGTTGCATCAAGTTCTGCCATATTTACGACATTTGCTTTACCAACCATTTTGTTATATTTTATAAAAAGTTGTGTATATGCTTCGCCGTAGGAAGAATTGATGATGATATAGTTGCGAGCCTCTGCGACAAATTCTTTTACGGAGTCTTGATACTCGCGAACCGCATTTTGTGTTTCTGATGTTGTACCAGGTTGTAATTTGTTGATGCGTTGCGTGATTTGTTGCAAGTTTGCTTCAACCTTTTGGGTATCCGTATTTCCATCTGGATCGATAAGGTCGATTGTTTGGGCAGTCATGAGATTTAACTCGATGAAGTTAACTGCATTTTCACGTTTTTCACCTTGATATTCAGTCATGCGTTCTGTATAGAGCTCATTATTACGATTATCTAAGGCTAAATCTAAAGCGTTGTATGTAGCGTAGAATTGTTCAGCTAGAGGTACATACTGTGCCGCTAACTCATCGCTACCTTTGAAATTATCTTTTTCAAAACGACGTTCTACATAGTAGGCTTGCAATTGATCCGCAACAGGAATCAATTGATCTAGCACTGCTAATACATCATTAGTTGATTGATTTACATCTTCGTATGGAGTAGGGCTATCTTGCTTTGCAGCCTCTAATGCTGTTTTAAGATCTTTGTATTTAGGCAAGGTAATCGTCGTGTTATGGGACCCATTACGTAACTCTTCGAGAGTTGGTTGTAATTGATTTGCATAGGCTACACTGTACGCGTTATATGAGTCTAATGCGACGATATAAGGTCGGATAGCGTTGATCTTGTCGTCAACGGTTGATCGATATAAAATTGTCGTTGTATTGGATGACAAGAGTGTATACACCCCGTAGATCCCACCACCGATAATAGCGATGCCAAGTATAACGGCTGCTATTAACTTGATGTACCCCTTTTTCAACTGCGCACGCTCCTTGAAAACACACTAACTCTTTTTGGATCCGTTTGGGCGGACTACGCCCCTAAGAGTCATTA
>CAUHTB010000074.1 GCA_959608595.1 uncultured Veillonella sp.
ACAAGTGATTGATGATATCGATAATATCTTCGAAATCAACAAGGGAGTTCAAGCCATAGCCTGTAGTATTTTTGATTTTGTATTTGTGATGAATCAAATGAGTCAATTCTTCATCAGCCAAGATTTCTTTACGCAATTGCAAGATATCTTCAACCATTTGAGGTTTTTCACGAAGGAATTGTTCAATAGATTTTTTGTCGGATGTATCGAGAACAGTACCATCTAGTAATACAACGCGGATGGAACGGATTGTTTTATAGGAGTTTTGAGCCGTACCACAGCACATACCAGAGGAGTTATTGTTCAAAATACCGCCTACTAATGCTGTTGCAAGTGTAGCAGGATCTGGACCGATTTTACGGTTATATGGTTTCAATAAATCATTCGCATCGGAACCGATAACACCACATTCACATTTTAAAGCCTTGCCATCGTCGATAACTTCCATTTTTTTGAAGCCATCATTACATACGATAAGCACGTCTTCACTGGAACATTGACCAGACAAAGAAGAACCAGCTGCACGGAATGTAAATGGTGTACCACATTGTTGGCACAAACGAATAAGGCGTCTTACTTCACGTTCATCCTCAGCCTTTACAACAACCTTTGGTAAATAGCTATAACAGGACGCGTCAACACCATATGCATAACGACGTAAATGATCAGTATAGACACGATCTTTGCAAATCTCTTTTGCCTCCTTGGCAAAACGTTCATAATCTTTTATAAGCGTACTCACTTGTATATCCTCCTATCCTCTCTTAAGGAATTTGTCTTATATTTAGTATACGCCGTTCTCATTCTCACTACTATAATTATGCATAAATTATATGTCTCCTAATAATTCTCGATATGCACCGCTTTTTTATTTCTTTACTTGAAAGTGCATCTCAATGGCATTATCATGTACTCATTTTTTCACATATTAAAATAAAACTATTTTGTTTACTTAGTAATTAAAGAACTCTATAATAAATGAACGCCAAATTGCCCATAAAACTTGATGTATCGTGTATATAATTCTATAGGAAATAGTTTACATAAATTATACATAAAACTGTATATTTCTATTTATTTCAATTTTATCGTTCTCATTTATATTTAAGTATGACTTTTAATCATAACTTTTAGATTCCCCTACTAATAATTGTTCACTTTCACATATAAAGCCCTCTAGCGATATAACTCTTTCGAGCTGCCACTAGAGGGCTTATAGTAAACATATCAAATCTATCGATTCATACTAACTAAAACATAAGAAGTATAGTATTCGAATTTCTATTGATGATCAGAGAAGCCATATTATCCCAAAATACCAGACTTAAGAATAAGACGTACAGCTAATGCAAAGACTGCAACGCTCATAAGGGCAAGGATAGATTTTGCTTTCAGACGTTTTGCAATGCGCGCACCTACTTGGGCCCCAAAGATAGCGCCAATACTAGTAGGAATAGCAATACTAAATACGATATGATTTTCCAATAAATGGGTTATAACGCCTATCATTGTAGATACAGCAAGGATGGATTGGCTTGTAGCTGTAGCCATATGGGTAGGAAACCCCATGAGATAAATCAAGGCCGGCACATGGATAAGGCCACCACCAATACCAAAGATACTGGAGATAAAACCTACAAAAAAGCTAATGCTAATACCGATAGGCTTGCTATACGTTAACTGTTCAAGGGTAAGGCTTTCTTCCTTACGCTCCCCTTTTTTAAAGTTCTTAAATCCAATCAAACCAGAAGCACAGAGCATAAAGCACCCAAAGGCAAACATAAATCCTTGTCCAGAAAACCAACCAGACATTTGAGCCCCTAAGATAGCACCTGGTAAAGTCGCTAAACTAAATACAATAGCTGCACTGATCAATACCTTTTTCTGTTTAATATACGCAATAGATCCAGAAACGGCGTTACACATAACGGAAAAGAGTGATGTCCCTACAATCATAGATGGGGACCACTCCGGGAACCAGTACATAAAGAGAGGAACGAACACAAGGCCCCCTCCAGCACCGATGATGGTACCTAGCATAGCCGCTAAAAAGCCGACTATGGTAAAGAATATATAAAATACTATAATGTTATCTAGCATAATAAGACCTCCCTTTACTTAGATTGAAGATATCTCTTTGCTATAAATTCGATTGGAAAAAGTCTTTCGCTGCTTTTAATCGTCCTCGTTCACAAGAGACTTGTAGCTCGTCACCTGGTTCAAGTTTCACATCCCCAAGAGGTACAATGTAGGTACCATTTCGGCGAATACTTACGATTAATGTGCCATCTGGCAATGCCAAGTCTTGTAACTGCACCTCTGTATAATTTGCCACTACAGGCACCTTGGTTTGGAAGAAGGTTTGCACAGATTCTAAATGGCTTTGACCGGTCATGGCTTGCAATAAGGAATCGTAAATTGGCGGTTCTTTTAACAACTCTGCCACAAGGTATGCCACGATGGTAACAGTACCGATGGCATAAATGTTAGAGAAACTATTCGTCATTTCAAGGACGAGTAAAATCGCCAAGATTGGTGTCCGCATAGCCGCTGCTAACATACCACCCATAGCACAAATAACGAATTGTGGTACAAAATCAGGTGAGATAATACCGATCGAGGAAAGTAAGCTTTCACAAAAAGCACCTGCAGAGGCACCTATAACGAGCATAGGCAAGAATATGCCGCCTTGCGCACCACTGCCATAGCAGAAGGTGGTAAGTAAAATCTTACCTAGTACGATGCCACCCAAGAGCAATACGCCATGCGATTGAAAGGCTAGCTGTCCTACCAGATCATTGCCACCACCTAAAAGAAGTTGCGAGTCATAGCCGATGACGGCCACAGTCACAAAGGTAAGGGCTAATTTCAAGAATCGAGAGCATTTCAGCCATTCAAAGAATTTCTTAAATGCGAAGATCATGCGGCAGAAGAGCACCCCACAGAGCCCCATGATAACGCCCACCATAAGCAGTACAGGGAAGTACTCAAGAGGCACACCTGAGGTAACCGAAAATCCAAGAGCTGGTTCGAGGCCAAATATACTAACTGTAATATAGTTAGAAATTAATGTGGCCACAAAGGTGGGAATAACGAGATAGGGATAAAAGCTTTTATGGACCTCTTCAAAGACGAACATCGCCCCCGATACAGGTGCACTAAAGGCAGCCGTTAAGCCCGCCCCTGCGCCAGCAGAAGTCAAGATGCGCTGCTCACGCAGCCCTGAATTCATCCAATAGGATACAATTTTACCAGCAGAGCCACCGATTTGTACGGCTGGCCCTTCACGGCCTACAGAAAAGCCTGCAAACCCAGTCAATACGCCACCAATCATCTTAGAAGCCAACGTCCGATACGGTTTCATATCAAAGAGGCCCAACATTTCCCCTTCGATTTGAGGAATACCAGAGCCCCCAGACAATGGGGCCCATGCAAGCAATCTGTCGACGATAAAGGCAAAGATAACCATTACTATAAGCCAGCCTATGGCCCATTCCATGGTAATGCCGTCCATCAACTGCCAACGAATATGCTCTGACTCAAGGATTAAATAACGGTACGTAGCACCACAAAAGCCTGCAATCACGCCCACAAGAGCTCCCTTTGCAATGAGCTCCGTTAACAACATACGATTCATGGACATATCTGCTAAGGTAGAACTGCGCTTATTAAATTTCCATAGCCTCATACCATTCCTCCTTAGCATTAGCCAAAATTTAAACACTCGTACATAAACTATGTATTCATATTCTTAGTATACTTATGTAAACCATCATTTTCAAGAAACGATTACATACAATGTCAGTTATATAATTACAAGACAACACTACAAACGCAAAGCTAGCCACCTCTAACACGAGATGGCTAGTTTTGTTAAGCAAGTGTGTAAATGTATTTTCTTTACATATTCGGAGGCATCTGAAATATGTAAAGACACTAAAGATGTAAAACCCTCAGGGCTAGAGCTTCGCACCATTTAGACCAGGAAATTATTTAGACCTACAAATCATGCATCAATATGATGTTATAGTCTTAAATCATTCAAGCCATAAAATACTATATATCATCAAGCTCTTACTTCCTTAGAATATGGATTCATAGATACCAATAATTTCTTCCATAGACACATCTCGTGGATTACCAGGTGTACATGCATCGTTGAAAGCAGATTCAGCGAGGAATGGAATGTCTTCACGTTTCACGCCCGCTTCGCTAAGGGATTTAGGAATGCCTACATCATCAGCTAATTTTTGGATTACATCAATAGCTGATTGACGATATGTTTCTTGATCCATTTCGTCTACATCAGGAACGCCCATAACGCGAGCGATTTCACGATATTTTTCGCCTGTTGCAGGAGCATTGAATTTCAATACTGCTGTTAAAAGCATGGCACAAGCCTTGCCATGAGGGATGTCGTACACCGCACTCAATGGATGCGCCATGGAGTGAACGATGCCAAGGCCAACGTTAGAGAAGCCCATGCCTGCAATGTATTGACCAAGGGACATAGCTTCACGGCCTCCGAAGTCACCAGCTACGGCGCTACGCAAGGAGCGACCGATAATTTCGATAGCTTTCAAATGAAGCATATCAGTGAGTTCCCACGCACCTTTTGTAATGTAACCTTCTACGGCATGCACGAGGGCATCCATACCAGTGGACGCACAAAGACCAGTTGGCATCGATGCGGACATATCAGGGTCCACGATGGCTACGATTGGAATATCATGAGGGTCAACACATACAAATTTACGGTTCTTTTCAACATCTGTAATAACGTAGTTAATAGTAACCTCTGCAGCCGTACCAGATGTGGTAGATACAGCGATAATCGGCAAGCAAGGATGTTTTGTAGGTGCCACTCCTTCAAGGCTGCGTACATCACCAAACTCAGGGTTCGTCATAATTGTAGCAATGGCCTTACTTGTATCAATAGCACTGCCCCCACCTACAGCAACGATAGCTTCAGCACCTGCTGCCTTACAAGCAGCCACACCAGATGTTACGTTTTCAATCGTTGGATTCGGCTTAATATTGTCATATACATCGTAAGCAATACCTGCCGCATCAAGAAGATCTGTTACCTTTGTAGCCACCTTAAACTCAAATAGATCAGGTGTAGACGTAACAAGGACCTTTTTAAAATGGCGATTCTTAATTTCGTTCACAATCTCCTGAATCGCCCCTTGTCCAAAGT
>CAUHTB010000075.1 GCA_959608595.1 uncultured Veillonella sp.
TTGTTCTAGTGTCAGCCTCAGCGGGCGGATTTTCATCCATTATACATACCAGCCGTCTACAGCTAAGAGACATATGTGATTATTGCTCTTTTGTAACGTTGCTCAATTTGAACACGTTCAAAGGCACACCAGGGCCCATTGTAGCGGACAAGGTTACAGATTTAATGTATTGACCTTTAGCTGCTACAGGTTTAGCCTTGATAATAGTATCAACGATTGTACGGTAGTTGTCAAGTAATTTTTCTTCATCGAAGGACGCTTTACCGATGGAGCAAGAGATAATACCTGCTTTATCAGTACGGTATTCGATTTTACCAGCTTTGATTTCGTTTACTGCACGAGCAACGTCTGGAGTTACTGTACCAACTTTAGGGTTTGGCATCAAGCCTTTAGGACCCAAGATTTTACCAAGACGGCCAACTTGACCCATCATGTCTGGTGTAGCAACAACTACGTCGAAGTCGCTCCAACCACCTTGGATTTTAGCTACTAACTCTTCAGAACCTACGAAATCTGCACCAGCTTCTTCAGCTGCCTTAATATTGTCGCCTTTTGCGAATACAAGAACGCGTTTAGTTTTGCCAGTACCATGAGGCAATACTACTGCACCACGAACTTGTTGATCAGCGTATTTAGGGTCGACATTCAAGTTGAAAGCGATTTCAACTGTTTCATCGAAATTTGCAGTTGCAGTTTTCTTAACCAACTCAATTGCTTCTACTGGTTCGTAGAATTTACCAGCTTCAATAAGTTTTACTGCTTCAGCGTATTTCTTACCTACTTTTGCCATTATAATATCCTCCTTATGTGGTCAAACGGGAATTCCCTCCCACCGATTTGCGCCTTATGCGCAAGTCGTACGCTTATTAGTCAACGATTTCAATGCCCATGCTGCGAGCAGTACCTTCCACCATGCGCATACCTTGTTCCACGGTATTAGCATTCAAGTCAGGCATTTTCAATTCAGCAATTTCACGAACTTTATCGCGACCTACTTTTGCTACTTTATCACGGTTAGGTACACCAGAACCTTTTGGAATACCTGCAGCTTTTTTCAACAATACTGCAGCTGGTGGAGTCTTAGTGATGAAGTCGAAGCTACGATCTTCATATACGTTAATAACTACTGGGATAATTAAGCCAGCTTGTTTAGCAGTACGTTCGTTGAATTCTTTTGTGAAAGCAACGATGTTAACACCTGCTTGACCTAGTGCAGGACCAACTGGTGGTGCTGGAGTAGCTTTAGCGGCTTCAATTTGTAGTTTTACTTGTTTAACTAATTTCTTAGCCATGGGTAATTAAACCTCCTATGCTTATACTGTGGTGGTAACGGATATATATCCTCCCACTGGCAACCAAAATCGATTGCTCTTTTTTAGAGTTATAATATATATATTAAAGAGTTTTCTCAATTTGAGAGAACTCTACCTCTACCTCGGTATCTCGGTTGAACATTTCCACATTAAGTTTCAATGTTCCTTTTTCAGGGTTAAGTTCGGTAATAACACCTAGTTTATCTTCAAAGGCCCCGGACGTAATGCGTACCGTTTCACCAACTTCTACATCGATGTTGATGTTTGGTTTCTTATCCAAGCCCTGAGACTTAAGTATATGTTCTACTTCGGAATCAGAAAGTGGAACTGGTTTTGTAGCAGAGCCAACGAAACCTGTTACACCTGGCGTATTGCGTACAACATACCAAGAACGGTCATTAACTTCCATTTCCACCAATACATACCCAGGAAATATCTTACGTTTTACTACTTTTTTAACCCCATCTTTTTCATCTATTTCGTCTTCAAGAGGTACCAAAATTCGGCTAATCACATCTTGTAGACCCATAGACTGAACTTTAAGTTCAAGAGTGGTTTTAACTTTATTTTCGTAGCCTGAATAGGTATGAATTACATACCACTTCTTATCTGCTTCCATGAAATGGCCCCCTTATCCAACAAAGTGCAACAACGTATTAAAAAGTTGGGCAAAGACTGCATCAAGTATATAAATAATAAAGGCGATGAAAATCGTCACTAAGAATACTACTATTGTATAATTGATGAGTTCTTTTTTTGTTGGCCAGACTACTTTTTTAAGTTCAGCTTTCACACCGCGGAAGAATTTTCCAAATCCACCACGCTGCTGCACTGCTGAGTTAGACTTTGCCATTGTTTCACATCCTCAAATCAACAGGTAATGAATGATAAGAATTATTTTGTTTCACGGTGTAATGTATGTTTACCGCAGAATTTGCAATATTTCATCATTTCAATACGATCAGGATTGTTCTTTTTGTTCTTGTTCGTTTGATAGTTACGTTGTTTGCAATCTGTGCAAGCTAAAGTAATGGCATTACGCATCCGGATACACCTCGCTTTTTATTTACTAAAATCTGTCTCTTGTACTCGAAAACGCTCGACTACATACTAAAGAAATATATCATACGTAGCAAGCAATGTCAAGATTTTTGAGCAACTCAAAAAAGCCAGGCACATGTACCTGACAGGGATAGTATAACAAAAAATGGCGTTCCTTGTCTAGAAAGGAACGCCATAATATGGTACTAAATCATCACATATTTTTCATACATTTTATGCTGTTAACTCATACAGTTAAATAGAATTAATAATATGATTTAATACCCATTAAATCATCTATTAGCAGATTAAGAAGTCATCTATTTATAGATTAAGATTTCTTCGAAAATAGAACTTTCACAATTTGCCAGAAGAATGCTACTGCACCAACGATTAAGATAGTATCACCAATTAAACGAGCCCAACGCAAGTTTTGTAACAATGGTTGTTGCATGAATTCTTCGCTACGCGCAAACCATAAACCATGTGTGATACTAGCCCAGGATTGGATAAGTCCAATTGGCAATAAGCTAATAAGCACCATTAAAGCAAGACCTATATTGAGAGCCCAGAACCCGAACTTCATCAATTTATCATTGAATTCTACTTCAGGTCGAATGTAACGCGCAATAAGGAATACAAAGCCTAAGCTTAAGAAACCATATACGCCGAACAATGCTGTATGCGCATGTACTGCAGTTGTATTAAGACCTTGAATGTAGAATAAGGATACAGGCATATTAATCAAGAAACCGAAGACCCCTGCACCTACTAAATTCCAGAAGGATACCGCAATAAAGCAGTACACAGGCCATTTTAGACGATGCATCCAAGGTGCGCTATGAAGACGTGTATAATTTTCAAAAGCTTCATAACCTAATAGTACGAGCGGTACAACTTCTAATGCAGAGAAGGATGCACCTGTTGCCACGATAGTGGATGTAACACCTGTGAAGTATAGATGATGGAATGTACCAGGGATACCACCTATGAGATAAATAGCCCCAGAAGAGATCGCCGCAACTGTACCAGCACGATACGATACAAGCCCTAATGTAACAAAGATAAATGCCATCAATGTAGTGGAGAATACTTCGAAGAAGCCTTCAACCCAAAGATGGATTACCCACCAACGCCAATATTCCATAATCGCTAAATGGCTATGTTCACCATAGAATAACCCTGGACCATAGAAGATACCTACCATGATAACGGAGAATATGAAGGCTGCAATGAGGTTTTTGTCCCCTTTTTGCTTGAAGGCACCAATAATGCTACGTATCATGAGTACAAGCCAGAATAAAATACCAATGTATTCAATCCACTGCCAAATACGACCCAACTCGATATATTCGTAACCTTGGTGTCCGAGAAGGAAATTCCACGCTGCTGGAATTTGATGTGCTACACCTAAGTATGTGCCAGCGAAGGAACCTACTACGAGAACTACAAGAGCCCAGAATAAGATGTCCACACCAAGCTTTTGATATTTAGGATCCTTACCACCATTAATGATTGGTGCCAAGAATAGACCTGCACTTAGGAATGCCATAGCAATCCAGAACAAGGATGCTTGAATATGCCATGTACGAGCAATAGAGTAAGGGAAATATTGAGCCAATGGAATACCATAGAACGCTTGACCTTCTACAGTATAGTGAGCAATAATGCCACCCATCCCCAATTGGAATAAGAACAATGCTAAGATTGTAAATAAATATTTACCTAATGCACGTTGAGATGGAGTTAAAGTAATCTTGCTAATTGGATCTTCTGTTGGTGGAACCAATGCATGTTCATCATCCTTTTTACCAAAGGACCATAGCCATACAACTACCCCGATGCCACATAATAAAATAATAACGCTCACAACAGACCAAGCAACACTTTCAGGTGTTGGATTATGATCCAATAAAGGTTCATGTGGCCAGTTATTTGTATATGTTGCATCTGTCCCTGGACGTTGTGTAGATGCCATCCATGTAGTCCAGAAGAAGAAACGTGCCATATCAATGCGGTCTTGTAACTCAGGTAGTGTGTTATCCTTCATCGCAAAATGATCACGAGTCAAGGTCAAGTCAGGATTATCACCATACAACTCAACAAAATAACGTCCTGTTGCATTCATAGCCGCAATTCGTTCTGGAGAAAGTACTACAGTTCCATCTTCGCGGACTGCACTGCCCAAATACTCTTCTTTTACAACTTCTTTTACTGCAGCTTGTTGTGCAGTTCCCAATTGGTTATAAAGAACACCAAAAGCCTCTTGAGACTTAATATCCAACATTACGGATACTTCTTTATGCAACCAATCTGCTGTCCAGTCAGGTGCTTGATAAGCGCCATGACCTAAAACTGTACCTACAGATTGACCACCTGTAGATTGCCATGCCGATTGACCATGTAAAATATCTTCCTTAGTGAACAACACTTGTCCATCTTGAGATACATACGCAGTCGGAACTGGCGGTGCTTGATGATACACATCAGTACCTAGATAACCAAGAATTGAAAACCCAATAATAAGAACGGCTACTACGGCTATCCAATACTTTTTGTATTCACCCATCACATTACCTCCTTTTCTATAAAAACACAAAAGGAGAGCCTTTGCTCTCCTTATAATTATAATAACACTACCAAAAGAACATTTCTGTATCTTTGGTTACAAATACAATAAATAATATATAAACTAATATAAATAAAAATAGGACCCTTCTAGGGGTCCTATTTTCATAAAAAGGTATAAATTAACCTTCGATTACAGTTACAACGCCAGCGCCTACTGTATGGCCACCTTCGCGGATCGCGAAGCGAAGACCTTCTT
>CAUHTB010000076.1 GCA_959608595.1 uncultured Veillonella sp.
CAAGTTCCTCAGCAGTTGTAATGATAGGTACCGATACTGTTAAGCCTTGGTTACCGGAGCCAGAGCAAATTACAACAGGCAATGGACACCCACTCATGCGCGCATCGGATCCAGCTGCTGCACGAGCCTTACATTTCGTTTCTAGAGACGGGTTTTCTTCATCCAACAACAAGAGCTGTCCAATATTGGAGCCATAATCATTGGACAAACCTTCTCGAGAAATAGCTGTATTGTATTCTACTTGCTGTTTGATTTGAGGTATGATGCCAGAAATATCTGCCGTTTTAGCAAATTCATAAATGCTATCAAAGGTCATAGCATATTCTGTTTTTGCGACCTTCTTAATTTCATTGATTGTTTCAGACACAATCTCACCATCTACAGCAACATAGGTTACATTCGTATGGTCATTTTCAATGCGAACCACCGCTGTATGTTCATCTGTTTCAGCAGTAATTTCGATATAAAGATTATCTACACCTTCAGCGAGTGAGACCGTACAGAAGTTAGCATCTAGCAATGTGCCAAGCCATTTACGATCTTCATCTGTAGCAGATTCTAGTACCTCTAGCTCACGCTCAGGATGACCTACGATGGCACCAAGGGTAGCAGCCGCTTGAAGGCCCTTTCGCCCACCAGAGTTAGGAATTACTACGGATTTTACATTTTTAATAATATTCGCGCTGCATCGTGCGTGAATATGGTTAGGAAACTCATCTAAAACAGAGACTGCCTTCGCAGCCGCATAAGCCAATGCAATCGGCTCAGTGCACCCGAAGGCAGGACGCATCTCTGATTGTAATAAGGAAATATAATCCATCTTATACTTCCGCAATAATTTCCACTTCTACCAAAGCACCCAATGGAAGATCTTTTACTGCTACGCAAGAACGAGCTGGTTTAGAAGTGAAGTATTTAGCATACACTTCGTTAAATGCTTTGAAGTCAGCGATATCAGCCAAGAAACAAGTAGTTTTAATAACTTCAGAGAAGTCAGAACCTGCTGCAGCCAATACAGCATCAATGTTTTTGCATACTTGTTCAGTTTGCTCTACGATACCGCTTGCAACAATGGAACCAGTTGCAGGATCGAGTGGAATTTGACCAGAAGCGAATAATAAACCGCCTACTACTTTAGCTTGAGAGTAAGGACCTACTGCTGCTGGAGCTTTGTCTGTGTGAATTGTGTTCATAATAATTCTCCTTTAAAATATAATTGAAAATAATATAAATTATTCTAATGCCGCCATACTCACATTAGTAATTACCTTGTAAATGACATACTTCGTGAAAGCATATCTATAACAAATTATTTAATAGATTTGAAGGCATTGTCAAATATCGTTTTGAAATAATCCCGTTGTACATCAGTTGTTACACCTACGTATAGTACCGGTTTACCTGGCTTCAACACAAATGCAGCATTTGCATAAAGCGGAGTTTGTACATTTCCATCCGCATATAACAATCGAGAACTTGCTGCATAAGTTTGATATTTAGTGCCTGCCACAGGATGTACTTGTTCCGCATTTTCTACGGTAAGCGTTCTAGGTTTTATAAGCAGTTCACCTGACCGAGTCTTAAGATTAGCATAGCGTTTCGGATCATTTAAAGGTACTACAGTTGTAGTTGTGGGAATTTGCTTATTAATGGCACCTAGCATAAGTTGTTCTGTAACAGGATCAATTTGGCCTTTATCAAGAGCTGCCATAGCCGCTACAAACATAGGGTCATTAGCCTTATCTTTAGCTACTTTTTGCGCTATTTGTTTAACATCTACAGCTACTACTAACGCATCCTTTTGACCTGTTTTGTCAGCACCTTTTAATTGGTATACGTCAAAAGTAGTGCCAAAGTTTTGAAGAAGCTCCTTGGCCATCATATTTGCCATTGAAGATTTTGAAGGATTCTCATTCAGTTGTTTTTCTACAAAATCACGTGTATTTGTTTTAGATGCAGAAACAACATTTACATTGTTAGGCACTACCATAGAACCTGCAATAGTTTGCACATCCTTAGCGAAACCTACGCCAGATACAGTACCTAATAAACAGGCTGCACAAGCCAATACTTTCAAAGATTTCATATTATTTACCTCCCTTGAGAGATTGTGTTTGATACATATGATTCAACTCATTAGCCCAATAATCATAGCTAGAATCATCAGATGATAAAATCTGTAAGGATACACCTTTATCTGTAGGAACGGCATAACCAATCAAAGCATAAGAATTTCTAAAACCATCATAGCTAAGACCACCACGCAAATCGCCTGTTACAGCCGTACCATAACGTGTTTGAACAGGTTTATATCCTACATGAGTTGCATCTAGGCTCACTTGTTTTGCCATAAAGTCTACATAAGAACGGAGCTCTTCTTTACTTTTAGGAGATAAATTCTTTTCTGTAGCAAGCATTTTATCAACTACCCCCATAATGTGAGCAGGTAACTTGTCATTTAGCATCTTCAAATCTTTCGCTAATTTGGCACCTTCAATCGTATTGCCCTTCAAACCTTGTAATTGTTGTTGAGCCTTCTCTTTAGAGTAGGAATCTACATATTTAGAGATAGAGCTTTTTATTTTAGCTTTTTCTGCGTCTGGAACCTTTTCTAAAATAGTTTTATTCATACCAATTACTTGATCTATGGCATTTTTAGAATAGTCTACAACAACTAACTGCCCTACATGGTGACCTTGTTTGTCAGTTCCTTGTAATTGATAGACGGAAAAACCATCTAACACATCGCCCTTCATAGGCTCAACTCGTACCGGTACTTGCAATTTCAAACTAGCATTAACAGCATCGACAGCCGCTTTATTTGCAACTGAAATTATTTGGCTTTGCTCATTATTGCGTAGCTTTGCATCCGTAGGAACGCGCATGACTTCTACAGCTTTCACCGTAGGAGACGTACTGCCATATAAACCATAGCCTAAATCTACTGTATCAGCATATGCCACTGCGCCCATGCCAACAGTCAAGCACGTCGCACAAGCCAATGTCATCAATTTTTTATTGAGAGCTCTCATAAGACACCTCACGATTTAACAATACACTATGTATACAGATTATATTCATAACCTGTACTGCATCTATAAGATTTCAAAAAGATAATCTATACTGCATATATTAATTATTATACTATATAGAGATGTATAACTGTATAGTGTAATTTACAACCTATCAGTTCTGCTATACAATACTTAAATAGATATGTAAACATAGGGTATGAGAAATAGAAAGGAGTGCACACTTGGTGTGCTTTTATTATGATACAAGAAATAATTCCACTCACTAGGCCTCGTACATTAGCGGCCGCTCTAGGGCCTACCATTTTAGGTGCAGCCTTTAGTTATTACGCATTTGGTGCCGTAAAGGGTACCGGTCTCGCCATTTTCCATACGATTTTAATATTTTTAGCTGTTGTAACAGCTC
The DNA here is from genome assembly GCA_959608595.1 of uncultured Veillonella sp. GTDB lineage: Bacteria > Bacillota > Negativicutes > Veillonellales > Veillonellaceae > Veillonella. The sequence continues at coordinate 3,439 of CAUHTB010000076.1, forward strand.
AAATTGTTGCTAACTTATGGAATGAATATAAAGATTTTAAATCTGGTCTCGATGCGGGGCAGAAGGTCGGCAATGCTGGTTCTATCACCCGTGGTGCCATTACACCAGAGCTCATCGTTACCATGATTAAGGTACTCATGGTTGTACCTATTATCATCGGTCTTTATCTATCGGCAACTATCACTTGGTACTATATTCCAGCTGGTTTTCTTTGCATTCTCATCAGTTTTCTCTACTCTGGTGGCCCAAAACCAATTTCTCGCACACCATTTGGTGAAATTTCCTCTGGTATTGCTATGGGTTTTGCCATTGTGCTCATTACAGGCTACGCATGGACACGTGATTTATCCTCAGCATTATTAATTCCCGCCATTCCGTCTACATTACTTGTAGGCTCTATTATGCTTACCAATAATATTCGGGATATTAAAAATGATGAAAGCCATGGTCGTCGTACTTTACCAATCGTATTAGGTCGTGAACGCGCCCTCAGTTTAATGAGCATCACTTACCTATTCAACTTTATTTGGATCCTTGCATGGATCATTGTAGGTCATATGACATGGTTCTCCCTCTTCGCCTTTCTCGCAGCACCACTAGCTTGCAAAACAGTACATACCTTAAGTACTAAAACAGATGAGTTCCTACTCGACAAAGCTATGGGTACAACTGCAGGAGCTGCAATGATTTACCAAATCATGTGGTCCATTGGACTTATCATAGGTAAATAAACAATCTACTGGACCGAAAGTGAATTAGATTCATAACTATATACAACGAAAAAGATTTCCAGCGTATTACAATTTAAAGGTAATATTTCTGGAAATCTTTTTTGTCCATAGCTTTTAGTTATGGAGAACCTATACTAAATCCTTCTTGATAGATAGGAAATATTTTAGTACTATAAATGTAATATTTTATATAAAATGATTGTAAAAGGAGTGTGTCTAATGAGAAAATTTTTAGCATTAGCAGCTACTGTAATCCTTGGCGGTGCTTTATTGATCGCTGGTTGCGGTAATGACAATAACAAACAAGCTGCTAACAACGGTAAACAAGTATTAAAAATTGGTGCTACAGCAGTACCTCACGCAGAAATTTTGGAACAAGTTAAACCTATCTTGGCAAAAGATGGTATTGATTTACAAATCACTGAATTCACTGATTACAACACGCCAAACCTTGCGTTAGGTGATAAAGAAATCGATGCAAACTTCTTCCAACATGTACCTTACATGGATGAGTTCGCAAAAGCTCATAACCTTCCATTAGTATCTGTTGGTGGTGTTCACCTTGAGCCAATGGGCTTATATTCCCGTCAAATCAAAGATTTAAAAGATCTTCCTAAAGGCGCTAAAATCGCTATTCCTAATGACCCTACAAACGGTGGTCGTGCATTATTGTTATTGCAAAAAGAAGGTCTTATCACATTGAAAGACTCCAGCAATATCTTATCTACAGTTCAAGATATCACTTCCAATCCTAATGGTTACCAATTTGTTGAATTAGAAGCAGCTCAAATACCTCGTTCTCTTGACGATGTAGCTTTAGCAGCTATTAACACAAACTATGCATTAAATGCAGGTCTTAACCCTGGTAAAGATGCATTGGCAATCGAAGCTAAAGATTCCCCTTACGTAAACATCGTAACTGTACTTAAAGGCAATGAAAACGATCCTCGCATCAAAAAAT
>CAUHTB010000077.1 GCA_959608595.1 uncultured Veillonella sp.
TAGCCGCTTTTTTCTTAGTTACATAGGCATCAAATTGTTTTTGTACATCATAATCTTCCCAACAATCACCTGTTACAACATAGTCTACAAGAGGTGCTAATACATTACGAAACTCATGAGAAGCAAGGTCTAACAAATGACCATCTTGTGTATATGTTAGGATTTCTTCGTCATAAGGAATCATAGCCCCTACATACTCGGCGCGAAGGACTTCCAACATATCATATAAATCTAAGTCTTCACTATCTACAGGCACTGCATTAAAGGCAATAGCAAAGTCGCGAATATTATGTTCTTGACAGACTTGAATCATGCGAGCCCCATTGCGCAAGGATACCCACAATGGATGTGTCACAACGATACAACGACTCACAAGATCTAAAATTGACTCAATGCCCTTACCAATACCTGCTGGTGCATCGATCAAAATATAGTCATATACATCACAAAGCCGACGAACTAATTTCTTATACTTCTTTCGACCTATATCTTCCCAACGTGCACTTTGACTAGCCGGTAAGAAATCTAGATTTTCTACAATTGATACAATAGCATCATCTGTATATTCTTTATCTTCACTCGCATCAAGTGCATCATAGATAATTTCATCTGCCACGCCTAACACGAGATCCAAATCGCGCAATCCAAAGTCCCCATCACAGAGCAATACGCGGTGCCCTGCATGACTTAAGGCTGCACCCAAGCATGCAGTGACAGTCGTTTTACCTACGCCACCCTTACCGGATACAACACCAATGATTTCGCCCATACTAATCCTTTCTTGGTTGCCCACTTGTTACTGCATTCTGAGGTTTCTGCCCATTAGACGTATTCCCTACAGTTGCACTATCTTTATTACTTTTAGTATTTGTGTCATTCGTTTTTTTATTTAATGGCACATTGAAATATGCAGCTAACACATCTCGTACGATTGGACCTGCAGAGCCCGCACCAAAGCTACCTTGTTCAACAAGTGCAACCACAACAATTTGGGGCTTATCATATGGTGCATAGGCTACAAACCAGCCATGATCCCGGCCATGTGCGTTTTCTGCAGTACCAGTCTTACCAGCTACATTAATTGGGAAGCCTTTAAATAAGTCCCCTGCTGTACCACCTTCGTTTGTAACATCACGCAAACCTTCTCGAATAAGGTCCATAATATTTTTTGGAACTGGTAGAATACCTAATTTATCAGGACCGAAAATCTCTTTCGGAGTACCATCTTTATTATCAATACGGCTTACCACATAAGGTTTATATTTAATACCACCATTAGCTACTTCGCTGAGTAAAACAGCCATTTGCAATGGCGTAACTAAGGTGAAAGATTGACCAATAGCAGCATCGAAGGTTTCACCTAAGTACCAATCTTCATCATATACTTTTCGTTTATACTCAGGGCTTGCCATAATGCCAGACGCCTCACCTGGTAAATTAATACCCGTCTTTTCACCAATGCCAAAATAAGCAGCATATTTATCGAGATTTTCTATACCAACGCGATTACCCATTTCATAGAAGTAAACGTTATCTGACTTAGCAAGCGCTCTATTAAAGTTAAGCCATCCTAAGGCTTCACCTTCTGCATTTCGCTTATCGATCAACCAGTGCTTACCACTGTCAAAGATCATCTCTTCAGGAGTAACCTTTTTAAGATCTAACGCTGCTGTACCGGTAATAATCTTAAATGGTGATCCTGGTGGATATTCACCAGAAATAACCTTATTATCAAATGGATGATTTTTATCATTATTCAGCTGATTCCATTGAGCAGTTGTAATCCCTTTAGAAAACCAGTTTGGATTAAATTCAGGCGCACTGACCATAGCTAAAATAGCCCCTGTATTAGGGTCCATGGCCACCACTGCTGCCCCTTGTGCTGGAATACCTTGCGCACGCAATTGATTGAGCTGATTCTTAACAGCCTCTTCAGCGGCCTTTTGAAGATTTACATCAATGGTTAAATGAATATTAGCACCTGGCACCGTATGTTTTCTATCTACCTCAGCCACAGGACGACCTGTAGCATCTACCTCAACTTGTTTACCACCATCAGTACCACGCAAGATAGAATCATATAATTTTTCGAGACCAGAACGCCCTAAAATAGTACCGCCACTTACCAGTGTATTAGGATCTTGCTGTTTTAGCTCTTCTAATTCCTCTTCACTCACTTCACCAACATAACCAAATAATTGAGAAGCCATCGTTTCATATGGATAGTATCGAAGTGGCTCAACATCAATGGTTACCCCTGGTAATTCATGACGATGCTCTTCAATGGTTGTCACTACGTCCATAGAAATATCATTAGCAATACGTATTGGCTCATAACCATACTTGTGATCATTAACCTTCTTTGTAATATCTTCAGGCTTCATTTTTAATAAAGCTGCCAATTTAGCAACTTCACCATCATCCAAAGCCTTTCCGGTAGGCATGATAGATATAGTATAGGCAGGTCGAGAGCCTACAAGAATTTGACCATTACGATCATACATAACGCCTCGTGCTGCAGTCATCGGTACCATGCGCAATCGGTTGCCTTCCGCCTTGGCTTGATAATAGCCACCAGCCAAAATTTGTAGCATAAACAAACGCAATGCTAACACTATAAATATGCCCGCTACAATGTAAAAGAGTACATCAAAGCGATTCGTTTTTCTTCGTTTATAGAGGCCTTCAAGCACTCTTTCACCCCCTTACTAATTTATTACCAAATATAATCTTGCTGTTCGTCCTTACGCCACAATAATCCATGTACGATGGCAGCCAATAGACCGTTCCAAAATAGTACCGGTATAACCATATGCCACATATATAACCCTATATGTAAATCCCCGCCACTGGCCAATATCATTAAGCTGCGGATAAATCCATCAAGCAATGTACAAATAGCTACAATAGCACTGGACCAATACCAACGTTCTTCATAGAGTCGATGTTTCACTGCGGATAATAGGTAAACCACAAGAACGTAAGGGAATAAATGGAGCCCAAAGAAGTTAGATATCAATACATCATGTACAATACCACCTATAACAGCTGCCATCAGACCCATATAACGACCTTTAAATAGTGTGACCATAACAATGATGGTCAAAATTAAATTTGGTAACCAATTCGTATGAAAAATAGCAGGCAATAATTGCGCCTGTATAAAGTAAATTAAGAATCCACAGAGGACTAAAGCTAGACGCATCATGGTTTAACGGCCCCCTTTGCCCCTTCAACTTGATCCCGTTGTGTTTGAGGTACCAGTTTAGGCTCAAGCCCTGGTTTTGGTGGTGCACTTACGGAAGATGATGTAAGGACAAACACCTCTTCTAAACGATAGAAGTCCACACTTGGTGTAATTACGGCATTCTTTACAAAACCTTCTGTATCATTTTCAATGGACTGTACATTACCAACAGGCAATCCTTTAGGATAGATACCACCATACCCAGAGGTGATTAATTTATCCCCTACTAATACATCACCATCACGGGCAATATTTACCATTAATGGCGTACGAGGTGAGTCACCATTACCTTTTACGACACCAGATAGGCGAGATTCAGGACGTTGTACAATAACACCGATTGCACTACGTGGGTCAAGAATGGTTTGTACTCGAGACGAGTGAGGGTATACATCGGTAATAAAACCAACTACCCCACTTGGTACAACGACAGCCATATTGACAGCCATCCCTTCTTCACTACCCTTATCGATAGTGAAAGTATTTGTCCATGTGCCGTAATCCTTTGTAATAATACCGGCTAAAGTCATGGAGAATTCCGGATGATTGCTCTTATAGTTGAGCAATTGACGAAGTCGAATATTTTCTGCTACTACTTCATCATAGTTAACAACCTTTTGTTCTAATGCAGCCTTGCGAGATGCTGCCTCATCACTTTCAATAGTTGCAGAAATAGCATTATTGAGCACTGTAAAACCGGTTTGTACACCGTCAAGCAACCGGGCAGATCCATAAGCAAATGGTGTTGTAATACCTTCAAGAGTGACAGTAACAAAAGGAATACTAGTTCGTTGTTTCCATGCAAATCCGAGCAACGCTAATAGGATACAGCTAATGACAACAACGATAATTAACTTTTTATCTGACTGTATCATATTAGTCTTGGCCCTTTCTATTTTTAGAATTCACAATAAAACGTGATAAGCTCACCAAGTCAGATGAAGCCCCGTTAAGGCCTACAACGACTTTTGTGTCGGGTGCATCTGGAACATGTACAGGTACACCTAATTCGCCCCCAATACGCTCAGCCAAACCTGACAATTGCGCAGTGCCACCAGTAAGATATATTCCATATTGCATAATATCTGCTACAATCTCAGGTTCAGCGGAACGAATCATTTGTTTCACTTCATCTAAAAGGCCAACAATACAGTCATTAACAACTTGATATACCTCTGACTGATGAATAACACAACGTCTGCCTAAACCATTCATCATATCACGGCCTTGAAAGGCATATTCGGCATCTTCTAAAGGTGCCATAGCAGTGCCTACTGTATGTTTAATATCTTCTATAATTTCTTCAGAAACGATTACACCAAAACACTCGCGTACATAGCGTAGCAATGCATTATTGATATCTGAACCACCAAAGCGAATCGTTTTACTATCTACAATGCCTCCCAATGAAACAATGCCCATATCGACAGTGCCACCACCAATATCAATGACCATAGATCCACGAGCTTCAAAGATAGGTGCACCGCAACCAATGGCTGCAGCGACAGGTCGTTCGATAAGAAATACTTCGCGTGCTCCCGCCTGAATAACAGCATCCATCATCGCTCTTTGCTCAACGTCGGTCATCCCACAAGGAACACCAACGAGAACTCGAGCGCGGCGCAATGCATTAGACACTTTATTCAGAAAATAGTTAAGCATCGTGTGCATAACTCGATAATCCACAATAAATCCATCTTTTAATGGTGTTAAAGGGCGCCACATATCGGGCATACGCAATACAAGACGTGCCGCTTCATCCCCAACGGCTACTACTTTTTCTTGTTTTGTATCAGTTGCTATAATAGATGGTTCGCTTATAACAGTTCCTCGCGTCCCCCCCATGAGGCGCGACTGTATGGACCCAATATCTATAC
>CAUHTB010000078.1 GCA_959608595.1 uncultured Veillonella sp.
ATCGACAGGCCGTAACAATCGTCTTCTCACGTTCCCCTTCTATTGGTGGTGGCAGTTTACCATTAATAGGATTTGGAATGATAACACCACGCTTTTGTACAGATTCAGGGAAATATGAACGAGCATCCTCAGTTTGGAATACTAACGCATCAGCAAATCTAAAGGCAAAATTACGCAACGCTTGTTGATGCCAACCAATAGGCACCTTACGCGGATTATTTCGCTCCGAAAAGACGATGCGATTCTTCACAAACCACGAACTAATAGCCAGTATAAAGCTTGATGCCGACAAAAAAGATAGACATGTTGCATTTGGTCTAGTCTTTAAAATCTTAATTAGTTCTTTAATTTCCTGAATAAAGCGAATTACTTTATTGGAGCTTGTAGTATGAATCTGAATTTGTTCAATACCTTCCTCTAAAGCATATTCATTACCATAACGATTAGGGCTTGTTTGGATAACCGTAATATGGTGACCATCATGCACCCACTGACGAGCTAACTCTGTTAAAATACGTTCAGCCCCATCATTACCGAGGGAGATGGTAACAATAATTATTTCCTTTTTCATAAGCCTTCCTCTTGGATATATTCTGCAAGTCTTACATAGGCTTGTGCCATTGACACTTTAGGCTGCCAACCTAAAGATTTCAACTTCTTAGAGCTTAAGAACATGTGAACTGTCGGTGCGTATCCCAAACCTTGTACATCTTCTGGAATGTCAAAAACTACTTCACTTTTTCCATGACTTACATGTGTAGCTACTAGATGCGCAATACTTGCTATGGAGCGAGTTTCCTCATCATGACAAATATTATATGCTTCACCAGCTTCGCCATCCTTCATGAGGGTTAAAATGCCCGTTAATGCATCAGTAATGTAGCAATAGTTCGACATGGAGTCACCTTTTGTATGAAGAATAATGTTTTCATTTCGTAGAGCACTCTTAGTAAACTGCATGAATACACGATTATCAGATACAGGAACACCTGGTCCAAAAGTTTGAGCAAGTCTAGCTATAACAGCAGGAACTCCAAATTCTACAGCATAGGACTTACAATAACACTCACATAATCTCTTACTTTCAGAATAAGAACTACGAATATTTAAATGATCTAAATAACCTAATCGTTCTTCTGTCATCACTTGTCCAGATTCATAGGGTACACCATACTGCTCCATACTCGATAAGTACACAAGTTTTTTTACCGTTTTATGATGCCCGAGCTCTAACATAGCTTCAGTACCATGAATTGATGTACGAATAGTTTCTACAGGATGCTCCATAAAGAATTTAGATTGTGTTGGTGCAGCACCATGTAAAATATAGTCACAAGGTACGTCAATAGATTCTAAAGCACCATCAATAAGTGTAATGGAATCATTATCTAAGTAGTTACCTAATATAGCCTGTGCTTTATCATGACTTCGTACATGACCTATTACCTTTATGTCCAAGTTAAAAGTCTCATTGGCAAGTATAAGCAATTTTATAAACATAGAGCCAATAAGTCCCGTCGCACCTGTCACAAGAATGCGCTGATGGCGGAGGAATTCAAAGTACTCTTTGTCTTGTAATAAAGCTGTTAACTCGCGTTTAATAACGGAATTACTCATCTTGTAATCCTCCTAATTCACGGTTTTTAATAATACCTGTGAACATATAATAATCAGATGGTGTAGTAATCTTTATATTTTCTGTTTCTCCTAATACTGGATACAAGGTGTATCCATAATGCATCATCATGGATGCAGAATCTATAAAATTATGGATGCCTTCTGCTTTAGCTCGATCATGAACCGATAAAATATCATCTAGTTTAAAGCTTTGAGGTGCTTTTGCCATAAGGCATTCACTACGATTTAAAATTCGGTTTATAGAACCATTATCTGTAACCATAACGGTTTCAATAGCAGGTGTAACTGTAATAGCAGAACCCTTTGTTTCTACAGATTCAATATTCCTCTCTATTGTTGCCTTATCCACAAGTGGTCTAACACCATCGTGAATCAATACGGTAACCTCTTCATTAGGAAATAATCGTTTTGCCTCTGCCAATCCATTATATTGAGAGTCTAAAGCACTGTCTCCACCTGGAACAATGGATACAATTTTTTGTAAACCAGCCTCTTTGATGAGGTTTTTAGTATGATCAATCCACTCTGCTTTGCAAGCTAAAACAATGCCGTCAATAGAGTCGGTTTGTTCAAACACATCTAAAGTTTGAATCAAAATAGGTCTACCGTTCCATTCTAGAAACTGTTTTGGCGTCTTGCTGTTATTCATTCGAGCACCTACGCCACCCGCAAAGATTACTGCTATTCGTTTCATAGGCCCTCCTTAAGGTTGAGCTTCGTTCTTGGCATAATGTATGCCTCTATACTCCTTGTAAGGAGTATGTAAATCAGCAAAAACAGCATCATGTTTTGCTACACGCTGTTCTACTGGTGGTAATTGCATATAGTCTCCCCAAATAAGACGTAAATATCTTTCATACCCTTTCATTACAGGTATCTGATGACCTTCAAAGTCTTTATATACTACAGAAGCAAAGTCTTCTCGAGGATGACGCAACTTCATGCCTTTTAAACTACCAATTAACTCAGTACACTCCTTGCTCGTATTGAAATCATATTTGGTCATTTGCTTTTCTGCAAAACGCCATATATGGTAACGTAATGACTGACTAGAGAATACCTTGTAAATACATCCTGCCAATGCACGATACATCGGACCTTTATTATCCGGTAAACGTTGTGCATTAAAAAGTGCAAAGGTCATAGCCCACATAAGTTGTAAAGTACGGCTAATTTTCCCTGGTGCACAACCATCAATAGGCATAATTTCAAGAGCTAAACCATGACAAATATCTTCATGCATACTATGGCGATTAATAAATGTCGTATGATTATCTCTAATAGAAGCACCTGCATCATGATAGATATGATGCCGATCCGTACGACAATATGTATACCGTTCTGTATCTGCATACTTAGGCCATAGTTCAGCTAACTTTTCGTAATCTGGACGTGGCATAAATAAATCCAAGTCGTCATCCCAAGGGATAAAGCCATTATGACGTATTGCCCCAATGAGGCCACCGCCACAGAGATAAAAGCGCAAATTATGTTTGTCACAAAACTCTTTAAAGTACAGCAACATACTAAGCTCTTTTTCTTGTATTTCCTTTGTCATAGATGTACTCATAGGAACCTCTCTTAACGTAAAACAGCTAGTACGGTATCAACCATCGTTTTAATATCTTGTAAAAAAGAAAACTCTTTAATACTCTTTAAATTCCAAGCCATTTTGCCTGGTAAAACCTCATTGATATACACTTCATCAACATTTTTAGCATTTCGTAAAAGTTGATCTTCATCTTTATAAGCAATACTTGCAATACTTGTTACCCCTGCTGGTAATAACAAAGTTGCTTTCATTTCATTTGTGTAAGCCGCCACATAACGAGGCACCTCTGGTCTTGTACCAACAAAGCTCATATCTCCTAATAGGATATTGATTAGCTGAGGCAATTCATCAAGACGACAGCTACGAAGCATGTTGCCTACCTTTGTAACGCGCATATCATTTTGTGATGTCACCTGAGCACCTAATGATTCCGCATTTTTTACCATGGTACGAAATTTATAGATACCAAAGGTACGACCATATTGCGTCACCCGAGTTTGGCGGAAGAAGACCTCCCCTTCGCTATCTCGTTTAATCATGATGGCTAGCACCAAAAATACAGGACTTAAAACAATGAGCATACCAGCGGCTATAACACGGTCAAATATGCTTTTACAAAGAAGACTTGTTCGTCTTTGATTCAATATTTCAAAGTATGGACGCACCTCTTCACACTGCAACTCTTGTGGTAGATCGTAAAAGTTTTTTACTAACATTCGGTAATAATCCTTTTAAATGTTTCAATGATATATTGCACTTCTTCGTTCGTTAGCAATGTATGAAGAGGCAATGTGATTTCATTTTTAAATTGATTATAAGCATTTGGATAATCATCAATGGTAAACCCTAAATTCTTGTAAGCCGTATGCATAGGAATTGGCTTATAGTGAACATTGGTTGCAATACCAGCTTCAGCCATAGCCTCAATTACCTTATTACGGTATTCAGCATCTTCACCATTTAATCGTACTAAATATAAGTGGCCACTACTTTGATGCTCATCAGTATAATGATGTAACAATGTAACAGGTAAATCTTTAAAACCTGCATCATAAGCTGCGATGATTTCCTTACGTCGTGCTAACAGTTTTGGGTATCTTTCAAATTGAGCCAAACCAATAGCCGCCATAATGTCGGTCATATTACATTTATAATATGTACCCTTAATATCGTATTCCCAAGCGCCTGCTTTTGTTTTAGCAAGAGCATCCTTATCTTGTCCATGCAAAGATAATAATTGGAATTGCTTATAAATAGCTTCATCATCGATACCATCTATGTGTCGCCATGTAGCACAGCCCCCTTCAGCAGTTGTAAAATTCTTTACTGCATGGAAGGAGAAACTGCTGAAATCAGCTACATTACCTGTTGGTGTACCTTTATATGAGGCCCCAAAGGAGTGTGCACAGTCCGCTACAATAGGAATATGTGCCAATGCTTTTTGAATATCATTAGATGGTGTAAAGAGAGATTTCTTTTCTTCTACAATGGAACGCAAACGATCGTAGTCACAAGGGACACCAGCAATATCTACGGGGATAATAGCTTTTGTTTTTGGAGTAATAGCACGAGCCACTGCATCGTAATCCATTTCAAATGAATCTTTTTGGGTATCTACAAGAAATAATGTAGCCCCCACATGAACAACAGGACTTGCACTAGCTGTATAGGAATAAGCACTAGTAATTACTTCATCGCCGGGGCCAATACCTAATACACGAAGAGACATCTCAAGCGCCGCGGTAGCAGAGTTTAAACAAACAGCTTTAGGTGTACCTAACTGTGCCGCAATCTTTTTCTCTAATTCTTTTGTGCGCGGACCAGTTGTAATCCAACCACTTTTTAAGGCTTCTACAACTTCATTGATTTCTAACTCTGTAATATCAGGAGGGGAAAAATTAATTTTC
>CAUHTB010000079.1 GCA_959608595.1 uncultured Veillonella sp.
GTATTCGATTATAATATGATACCTCATGACCATGAGTCATGTAAATATAGGTATCCTCTAGAGGAATCAACTGTTCTCGCGGTTCAAGAGGCTGTACACGGTCATTATTACCGCGCACTGCATACACAGGAATATCAGTATGTTCCTGCATATAGCGTGCATCATCACCATAATCACCAGCATGAAGCCACATATCAATTTCTTGGTCTGCTGTAGCCTCTAAGACAAGATCTATATCATCTAGATACCCATGAGTATCACTTAAAATACCAATTCGTTTCATTTTATAAGTTCTCTAATACTATTATATTACATATTTATATGAACTATACCATATAGTTCGAAAATATTAAAGCTTGTTAATTAATTTGCGTAAAGCACGGCCACGATGGCTGATGGTTTCCTTTTCTTCAATGCTAAGTTCTGCCATTGTCTTTTCAAATTCAGGTACATAGAAGTATGGATCATAGCCAAAACCATTGTCTCCTTTTGGCTCATCTTGAACAAGTCCATCACAATAGCCTTCGGCTGTCACTTCACGGCCATCAGGATATACGAGAGCTAAGGCACATACATAATGACCTGTGCGGTCGCTTTTACCTTGCAGTTCGCGAATTAATTTTTCATTATTAGCTTGATCATCACCATGATGACCTGCATAACGCGCAGAATATACGCCTGGTGCCCCATTAAGAGCATCTACGGTGATGCCAGAATCATCGGCAAGGCATGGACGATTGGTAGCCTTTGCATAGTAGTGAGCTTTTAAAAGAGCATTTTCCATAAAAGTGGTACCCGTTTCCTCAGGTTCCTCAATGGTAACAACCTCTTTTACCGGTATACAATCGATAGATAAATGAGAGAAAGCCTCAGAAAATTCACGAATTTTCCCTTTATTGCCTGTAGCTAATACGATTTGTTCCACCTTACACCTCCGGAGCTGTAGGATATACCTTACCTACTTTATCTGCTGTTGTGCCAAGTACTTCACGTTGTTTTGCCATGAGCTCATCTGTAGCAGCCTCTGCTAAATCAAGTAATGCATTGAGCTCATCACGGTTAAAGGTACCATGTTCACCTGTACCTTGTACCTCAACCATATCACCAGAGCCTGTGCGTACCACGTTCATGTCAACGATAGCTGCACTATCCTCTTCGTAGCAAAGATCCGTAATAGGCCCCTCTGGACCAATACCTACTGAAATAGCTGCGCAGAAGTCAGTAATCGGGAATTTGCCTGCTCCACCAAAGGTGAAGTCCACCGCATCAACAAGGGCTACAAAAGCACCTGTAATAGAGGCTGTACGCGTGCCGCCATCGGCTTGGATTACATCGCAGTCGATTGTAATAGAACGTTCACCTAATGCTTCAAGGTCCACAACAGCGCGTAATGCACGACCGATAAGGCGTTGAATTTCTACGGTGCGGCCCGTTTGTTTACCCTTTGCAGCCTCACGGCTCACGCGAGTTTGCGTAGAACGTGGCAACAAGGAGTATTCAGCAGTTACCCAACCTTGGCCAGAACCTTTGAGCCAGCGTGGCACAGAATCCTCCACAGTCGCTGTACAGATAACCTTAGTCTTGCCGCACTCAATGAGTACAGAACCTTCTGCATACTCTGTAAAATTCCGTGTTATTTTAATAGGTCGTAATTGACCTGCTGTTCTATTATCGCTGCGCATAGGAACCTCACCATTCTAAATCTAAACATTAGAACGCCCCTTACACAAAGGGGCGTTATCTTTTCTTATTATATCACAATTTAACTATTTTTTATCACTACGAATCATATTCTAGTTACCAATTCTAACACAGTATGGTTCATTACCAAAAGTCACAACTTTGAGAATCTACCACTATACCTCGTATTGTCCATCGCCAAGTGGATCTACCACAACATAACGGCTTGCACCGCCTTCTGCTTTAGCCCGTTTGGCCTCTGTAATGGCATCTTGACGAGTTCCCTCATCAGCTTGCCAAGGAATGAACATGGCATAAACACTTTGTGGCCCATAAGGTCCATATTGACCATGTGAAAGTACGCTATGCCATCCAACTTTATTTTCGTACATGCGCACCTTTTCAAGTCGTTCCTCCTGTACACCTGTTTCATCGTAGTACACATTGTAGCGGTTCGACCATATATCGCCTACACCGGTGCGTTCCTCTTCGGCCATCTTATGACGGTTAGCCCATTGTACCTTCCACTTAGCGATAAGATCATCAATATAAGCAGTTACATTTTGGCTTTGCTTATATTTAACAGGGTCAAAGGCAGGTTCAACGACCTTGCTGTAATCAAGGCCTGCCATAGATAAAATGATACCAGTATTTACATATGGCAATGCTTCTTGTACGGAGTAACCACCTTCTAAGACAGCTATATCTGCTTGCAATAAATCTACAAGCTCAGCATAGCCCTTTGCGGTTACCTGCATATTAGCCAATGGATCGCTAAAGTGATTATCTTGCCCTGCAGAATTAATAACTATGTCTGGATTGAATTCTTCTAGGATTGGCAATACTAACTCACGCATAACCTTCATCAAGCCTTCGTCACCAGTCCCAGGTGGCAATGGAATATCTATATTTCCACCGATAGCCTGTGGCCCACCAAATTCATCCATAAAGCCTGTGCCAGGATATAGGGTCCGTCCATCTTGGTGGAAACTAATGTATAGAGTATCTGGATCATGGTAGAACACAGCTTGAGATCCATCGCCATGGTGTACATCTGTATCTACTACAGCCACCCGTTTAATACCATAGGTTTGGCGCATATGCTGAATCATGACAGCTTCAATGTTAATGGTACAGAAACCACGAATACCATGAACCATGGCCATCGCATGATGTCCTGGCGGTCTTACTAAGGCAAAAGCACGATCTACTTCTCCGCGCATAACCGCATCAGCAGCGGCAATAGCCCCACCTGCAGACACGCGGTGTGCTTCCGTTACCCAGGACTCTAAGTCAGGAGCGCCTACATGAACGCGCTCTATGGTATCCCAATCGGCTACGATAGGATTATATTCCACAATATTGGGTATATCTAATAAGCCTTCCTCAACGATTTGATCACGTGTATACAGCAATCGCTCTTGTCGTTCTGGGTGAGTTTCAGAAATCTTCCAGTCAAAGGCAGGGAAAAATACAAGCCCTAAACTATGATTTGATGTATTTTTGTCAGTATTCAACTTATTACGTACATTTTTATGGATATTAATAAGTCCATAACGCTCACGATAGGATAAGCCTTTATTCCACATACTGTTTCACCCCCGCTGCTAATTGTACTTTTACAGTGATTAATCGTTCCATCGATTGCCAGCCCTCAACAACGGGGAAATCTTCCATACTAATGACCTCTATATCTTGGTCTTTACCAAGACCTAAACGCAATGCTTCTTCACTAAGGGCCTCTTTAGCTCGTTCCACCACTTGTTCTACTCGCTTCAACGTACAGGTTTGTTGTTTAATCCCTAGTTCAGGAATAACGAGTAAGCGTCGTTTTGTATCGACATGAACAGTGAGTTCAATGGTCGATAATGCTAGGGCTGCTCCGATAGCATTCGCCACCGCCGCATTTTCTGGTATGGTAATCGGTAAATCCATATATTTACCTATGCTAGGTCCAAGGCTTGGTGCCGTTCCACCTACTACCACGATTTGAGCAGGCACAAATATATCGGGGTTCACAATATCCGCTACTACATAGATAGGTCGTTTGTTTTCTGCCCTTACCACCTCATCTATGCCATGCTGAATTATTTGCAAAGCCTTATTTACGATTAATTGAGCAACGGTAGAAACATTTATATCCCCTGCTAATTGTAGTTGAGTCTGAACTGCCTCTCCTTTTACACTAACAGTTAGTTTACTAGCCAATACCTCCATAGCTCGTTCAGCTAATTCAACCTTACCATAGCTCGCATACCCTAGTACGATGAGAGCATCCCCTAATGTAGGTTCTACACCTCCTAAAGCTACCGATGGGCCCACCCGTTCAGGTCCGACAGTAATTTCACCATCTACAATGCGAACGACAGATTCACCGCCAATACCAACAGAGGTAACGGCAAAGGAGCGTACCGCACTTGGGTATTCACGAATAGATACACCACTTTTAGTCATCAGCGGTCTGCCTTGTTTCCACAAAGAAATATCTGTAGTGGTACCGCCAATATCCAAAGCAACTGTATGTTCATTCCCAATAGCTCCAAGAGCAGATAAGCCTAGTACAGTTGCCGCAGGTCCTGTAAAAGCGGTCTCTACTGGTCTACTCACCATATGTTCCATAGGTAAAGAACCTCCATCGGCCTTTAATATATGAAGTGGAGCCTTAATGTTTCGCACGCTTAACGCATCTTCTACATTCTTCTTAAATACTGTAAATACCGGTGTTACAGCGCTATTAAAATATGCGCTAATAGTGCGACGTAGAAAATTCAAAGAGCCGCTTAATAAGCTGCCATTAGAGATAGTATTATATCTATCTTTCAATGCTTCTGTTATAGATAATTCTTCTTGAGGATTCCGTACCCCAAATTTAGCAGATACAGCAGCCAAATCTGTGCCACTGCGAGATTGTACCATTTCGGCTATATGTCGAACCGCATTTGTAGGTGTACGTTCCACCACAATACCTCTATGATCAGTATAGCCTTGAAGATAGATAGGATTTACAGGGAATATATCGTCCACATTTCGGCCAGGTCCCGTTACTACAAACAAGTCTACTACTTGCTCTTTCTGTTCCACGATGGTGTTTGTTACTACAGTAGTAGACAGCGTAACTTGATCAATATTTGTAGTATCACAATGTTGGAGAATTGCATCAAGGGCCTCGCCTATGCCTTGCATTAAATTATCTTTGGTAGTCCGCCTTTTAGCAGATGCTACTACACGATGGCCATCGATGATGACCGCATCTGTAAAAGTACCACCTACGTCTAAACCTAGTAACATATGACCTCCTAATTAGTATAAAAAAAGCTGTACCCATCTCTATGTGATGAGTACAGCCTTCTGTTATTTACCAGATACAGAT
>CAUHTB010000080.1 GCA_959608595.1 uncultured Veillonella sp.
TAATGAGTAAGAATTCCTCATCATCATGATTTAGAACGATATCATTTGGTACAAACACTTCACGCTTCAAGAATTTTTCAATAACAGGATGACGACCATCACGAATATTAATTTGTCCATTCATTACAATGGTAGGGCAAATATAATTCTCTTCGTAACCTACTAGTGCCAAAGAACACATTACATCAAGCTCAGCAAGAGCACGAGCTGTTTCTTGTACATCTTTAATAACAAGTTTTATATCATTTCGTAATTGTTGATATAATTCATGCTCTAAAGCGATTATCTTGTCTTTAGCGCTAAGAATTTTGATTTCAAACTCCTTTAACTCAGGCGTAATATAACGCTCTGCATTAGCTAAAGTTTGTTTTCGAATAAAGTAATCTGGTACTTGTTCAGATTTACTATGAGATACTTCGAAATAATAACCAAACACTTTATTATAGCCAGTTTTTATTTTAGATAAACCTGTAGCCTCTTTAATGTCGGCTTCCATCTTAGCTAGCCACTGCTCGCTATTAGTAGCTAAAGAACGTAGTTCATCTAAATCTGGATTAAAACCATCTTTAATGACGCGGCCTTCTTTTAATGTCAATGCTGGTTGATCTGCAATAGAACGACATAACAGATCATATATATCTTTATGGTCTTGAATGCGGTCATTAATAGCGGTTAAGGCCAAGCTTGAACATGTGCCTAATACATTTTTAATATCTGGCAATACTGCTAGGGATTCACGAAGAGCCGTTAAATCTCTAGGTGACACAGAGCCAGTTTCTACACGACCTACGATACGTTCAAAGTCATAAATACAATCTAGTAAGCTACGGATATGAGACCGCTCTGCTCCACGTGTAATAAGTTCTGCTACGGCAGCTTGTCTACGTTGAATTTGATTTACATCAGTCAACGGACTTTCAAGCCATTGCTTTAATAGACGCGCCCCCATTGGTGTCAACGTACGATCTAGTACATCGAGTAATGTACCTTTTTGACCACCATCACGTAGATTATGGGTAATTTCAAGATGACGTAAGGAAGATGTATCTAAGATTAGGCGATTACCTACACTCAATTGATGTACATAGTTAATATGGGAAATTTCAGACTTAATAATATCCTCTAAATATAAAAGCATATACCCTAATGCTTCCCATACATCCTCTTCCATAAGACCTAAATCACCAAAGTGAGTAACTGCTTTTTCCGCTACCTCTCGTTGTGTATGATATGTACTAAATGGAGATAATACAATATTGCTGAATTGATTATCCATAAAGTCTTTTATATCTTGCGGTAATACAGTTCCTTCAGGCAATATAATTTCACTTGGACGATACATACTGAGCGCATCAAACATATCACTTCGTTTTTCACAATCAGTAATACGATGCCAAATAACTTCCCCAGTTGATACATCTGAAAATACGAGTATCCATGCATCTTTTACCATATAAAATAATGATAAAAAATTGTTTGACCGTGCATCATTACCATTTTCAGTCATTACAGTCCCCGGTGTAATAACTTTAATGACATCACGCTTAACGATACCCTTAACTGCTTTAGGATCTTCTAATTGTTCACAAATAGCAACTTTATAACCTTTTTTTACCAATGTTTCTATATAACTTTCAGCAGCATGAAAAGGAACGCCACACATTGGTGTGCGTTCCTCATCTCCTGTTGGGCGACCGGTTAAGGTTATATTAAGTTCACGAGATGCAATTAATGCATCATCATTAAATAATTCATAAAAGTCACCTAACCGAAAGAACAGTAATTCTTCAGAATATCTAGATTTAATATCTAAATACTGCTCCATCATAGGTGTTTGCTTTTTTGCCATACTTACCCCTTTTGTATTGTACCGTAGCAAACCCAAGTTTGTGCTTTATCAATATAGGCTGGTACTGTTTCACCAATTGATAAGGAATCGTCTTTCGGGAATAATACCATTTTATTGCCCGATGTCCGACCAAACCACATATCTTCATCGCGAGGACTTGGCCCCTCAACAATTATATCGAATACTTGTCCTTCCATAGGTTTATTTAACTCATAAGAGATTTCGTTTTGCACATCCATCAATGTTTGCAAACGTACACGCTTAACCTCTTCAGGAATTTGATCATCCATAGTCGCTGCTGGCGTACCAGAACGTTTGGAATAGATGAAAGTATACGCCATATCATAACGTACGTCTTTCAATAATTGTAATGTAGCTTGGAAATCTTCCTCTGTTTCCCCAGGAAAACCGACAATAATATCTGTAGTAACAACTACATCTTTAATTTTCTCACGACAGTAAGAAAGTAGTTCTTTATAATGCTCCACTGTATAATGTCGGTTCATTTTCTTCAAGATACGGTCCGAACCAGATTGAATCGGTAAATGTAAATGAGTAACAATATTAGAAGATCGACCAAGGGCATCTATCATAGATTTAGTCATATCTTGAGGATGACTCGTCATATAACGGATCCGTTCTATGCCAGGAATGCCATCTAAAGCATCTATGAGTGTCCCAAAATCGGTACCATCTTTAAAATCTAAGCCATAAGAGTTTACATTTTGCCCCAATAAAGTGATCTCTTTAAACCCTTTTGCTCCTAGTTCTGTAACCTCTTTTACGATGGCATCTACAGGACGACTAATTTCTCTGCCACGAACGTGAGGAACAATGCAGTACGTACAGAACTTATTGCATCCATTCATAATAGGTACCCATGCATAAAAGGTACCATTAGGTTTTGCTTCCAATTCTGGCAATACAGAATTATCCATGTCTACATTGATTTGATGTGTATAGCCTCGTTGTACTTCTTCAATCATTTCATTAATATGTTGAATATTATGAGTACCTAAAACAATATCAATATGTGGAGCGCGCTTAAACATTTCTGCTTGATTCTTCTGTGCCATGCATCCTGTAACAGCAAGAATTAAGTTTTTATTTTTTCTCTTCAGTCTCATTAGCTCACCTATGCGGCCATAGACTTTTGTTTCTGCATTCTCACGTACTGCACAAGTATTTAATAATATTAAATCTGCAGTTTCTACGTCCTCTGTAGGTGTATAGCCAACAGATTCTAACTGATGCGATAAGCGCTCAGAATCAGCAGTATTCATTTGACAACCATAGGTGTAAATATAATAAGACTTCATTCTAACTCCTATACTTTAACAATCTTACGTTTTGTTTCTATAATATTTTTAACTTTTATGGACATCCGTTCAATAGACATGCCAGTAATATATTCGATTTCATTACGAACAGACTTTTGCACCTGTTGCATTAATGATTTAACAGGATAACCATGTTCAATAACAACAGCCATATCTACGACTAGACCATTTTGGCCTTTATCGCTTTTTTTGAAAGAAATAACACTTGATTCATCAACACCGACAACTTTTTTTAAGCCATTGCGAATCAATTTAATAATTACATCATCATCAAAGGTGAGTCGTCCATAATAGCTGAAAGCAGGGCGTACTACAGAACGTTCAAAGCCTTCTGACCCAATTTGCCCCAATGTATCTTGGTCTTGTTTTTTTAATGTACGTCGACGCCACATAGTTTTGATTGGATCAATTAAGTACCCTCTAAAATGAGGTTTCAATTCCATCGTTGGAACTGGAATAATATGTTTACCTTCTTTTAGACGAGCATGTTGTGCCTTTTCAATCTCTTTAGGTGTAGCAACGTCCTCGATACGAATATATCGATCAGGATCTTGCAAGCCTAATGCTTTCGTAATTTTCTTAACCATATTATCGGATGTACCAATAATCATAAGTTTATTAGGATTGATTTTATCTAATTGCTCACGTACTGATTTTACTTGTACTTCATCTTGGAAAATGGCACGACGAACAGCTTTTAATCGGCTAGATTCCTTTTTAGCAGAAAAACCAGCTACAATCTTATTATCGTGAATTAAAATACCATCATCGATAATACATTCAATATTGTTTTCATGAGCAACTACGAGCGCACGATGGCTTTTACCAGTGCCACTACTACCTACAAATGCAACGACTTCCATAGTCAACCTCATTATTTATAACAAACTAATAAATTCTGATACATCATGTCCAGATACTAAATAATCACCAAAATTATCTGGTTCTTTTCCTGGAATTCCATGATAATCAGAACCACCAGTGATAAAAAGTTTATACTGTTTAGCTAACGCTTTGTATCGTTCTACATCTTCATCATTATGTTTTGAATGATACACCTCTATACCATCAAAATTAAAATCTAACATTTCTAGCACATATTCATCACTGGAAACTAATTTGGGATGTGCCATAACGGCAAAACCACCAGCTTTATGAATAATATCAATAATATGTTGAACCTCAACTTTTACCTTAGGCACATAGCAAGGACTGTTCTTACGTAGAATTCCTCTAAAGACTTCATTAACATCCTTAGCATATCCACCATCAATTAAAAGTTTACCAATATGTGGACGTCCATAAGCTTTAGTATCAGGAAATTGTTTGATTAATTCTTCTTTTGTAATATGATATCCTTCGCTATTACAGCGTCTTATCATTTCATCAACACGTTCTTCACGTTTTCCTTTAAAGAACGTAATAAAATCATTTAACTCTTTATTATTTTCATCAAAACAATAGCCTAAAATGTGAATAGACTTATCTTTATAATCAGCACTAAATTCACAGCCGTTTATAATTTTAATCGTTTTATTAGGATCTAGTTCTTGTTGAGCGGTACGCAATGCTTTAATGCCATCAATCTCATCATGATCTGTTAAAGCCATCATAGACACATTGCAATCTAAGGCATGACGCAATAATTCCTTTGGTGTTTCAATACCATCGGAATAAACGGAATGCATATGAAAATCTACAAGCATATAGTACCTCCCATTACAAATATCCTATCCTTTAATTATGACTGATTTAGTCTATTAATTCAAGTTTAGAAAGAAAAATTGCGACCCTAATGAGCATTCACTAGAATCGCAATTCTATTATAAGTTTTGAAGCAATTCTGTTACTTTAT
>CAUHTB010000081.1 GCA_959608595.1 uncultured Veillonella sp.
GAATGATGAAATTCAGCAAGTCAATGGTGTATCTAAATCTGCAAATAAAGAAACACAACGTTTATCTAATAAGTTAGCAGATGCTACAAGAGCGATGGTTAAGAAAAATTGGAAAACCATCTATATTAAAGCTGTACCTACAGGAGATAAATCAGCTGTACGATTCTACTATACAGATAAAAATGGTCAAGTATATAATGGCCAAGTCATTAGAAATACAGGCCTATCGAAAGGTAAATATATGACTGGTTCGTTGCGACAAGTTGAAGCGCTACAAGAATTAGTAAATCATTTACAACAAAATGGTCAAGAGGTACCATCCTCCATTGATCTTATCATTACCCAAGGCGGATATCGTACTAAGACGATCTTTAATTATGGCGAAGATACAAGTAATCTACCTGCATATCAACAACAGTATGAACAACAAAACTTCCCTACTATGAAGTAAGAGAAAGGCCCGTGCATAGCACGGGCTTTTTGTGTTAGATTATGTAATCGTCAGAATCTTCTTTTTTAGGTTTTTTGTAAATTTCTTTTACACCAGCCATCTCGATAAGTTCCTCACTGAGAGCATCTTCATCATCTGTATTAAGCATGGAGTAGAAGGCCCAGAGAATAACGAACCAAATTGGTGTAAACAAGAGGGCAATTCGAGTGTCTTCGTTTAAGGCGAGAATACCTAGAATGAAAACAAAGAACGCAAGGATGATGTAATTCATCACTGGGAATAGAGGCATTTTGAATTTAGATTGTGCCGCTAATTCAGGGTTTTTCTTGCGATATTTAAGGTGACAAATAACCATCATTGCCCAAATAAATATGAAGCAGAATGTAGAGATAGATGTAATCATAACGAATACTGCTTCTGGCATTACATAGTTGAGTACAACTGTAATTAATAGTACTGCAGCGGAGAAAATAGTTGCTTGGTATGGTACACTGCTGTGTGTTAAGCGACGCATAGAGCTTGGCGCATGACCGCGTTTTGCAAGGGCATAAATCATACGGCCTGTACTAAAGATACCAGAGTTTGTAGCAGATGCAGCAGATGTAAGAACTACGAAGTTTACGATGCCTGCAGCTGCTGCAATACCAACTGCTGTAAATACGGCCACAAATGGGCTAGCAGATGGGTTGACGGCTGTCCAAGGATAAATGCTCATGATGATAGCCAAAGAGCCCACATAGAACAAAATAATGCGTAATGGAATATTGTTAATCGCCATAGGGATAACCTTTTCAGGATCCTCTGTTTCACCAGCTGTTAAACCTACGAGCTCGATACCTGTGAAAGCGAAAACAACCATTTGGAATGATAAGATAAAGCCCATCGTTCCGTTCGGGAACCAGCCCCCATAATTCCACATATTACTAAAGGCGGCAACGCCTGCATCTGTAGTAAAACCTGTGACAATCATGATAATACCGATGATGATGAGGGAGATGATGGCAATTACCTTAATCAAGGCAAACCAGAACTCCATTTCACCGAAGTACTTTACGGCTGTTAAGTTCATTAATAGCAATGCTACTAAGACGACAAGGGCGGGTATCCATTGAGGCAGCCACGGTATCCAGAACTGCATATAGAGGCCTACGGCTGTTAAATCGGCCATGGCTAGTGAAAGCCAACAGAACCAGTATGTCCATCCTGTGATAAAGGCTGCTCGATCACCTAAATAATCTTCTACGAAATCGATAAATGAGTGGTGATTCAAGTTGGATAATAACAATTCGCCTAATGCTCTCATGATGAAGAAGCAGATAATACCTGTAATAAGGTAGGCGAAAATAATGGATGGACCTGCCAAGTGAATGGCACGGCCGGAGCCTAAGAACAAGCCTGTACCGATGGCACCGCCGATGGCGAGCAACTGTACGTGCCGGTTCTTAAGGCCCCGTTTTAACTGATGCGTATCAGACATAGTAAAGACCTCTTTTCTACAAACTATCTACAAATATAAAAAGCCATGGATGACCATAGCTTTTATAATCTATAGAATCAATAAAACTATTTTCTTATAATACAGTATCTATTACAAAAAGTCAAATGTATTTATGCAGTGGACACATAGGAAGAATAGTATTATTAATATACAAATAAAAGAGAAATTATTCATTTTAAGAGAATACTTAGCCTTAAAAGGTTTCTAAAATTTGCTATAATGATACATAGATTATTTTTTACGTAAAACTGTGGAGACTATTATGAGACGACAAGATCGCAAGGTTACAGATATAGATGAAATTAAGGGCATTTTAAATAGTACTCGTATCATTCACCTAGGCATGATGGATGGTGATTACCCTTACGTAGTACCCTTACATTTTGGATATGAATTTATAGATGAGGTACTTTATATCTATGTACATGGCCATTATGAGGGGAAAAAGTTTAGTTTGATTCAAGCGAATCCCCATGTATTTATTGAAATTGATGGTAGCGATGAAGCCCTCGTTTCAGGTGGAGATATACCATGTAAATATAGCTCGGTATACTCTAGTGTAATGGGTCGTGGAGAGGCTACCTATTTAGAGGCTATTGATGAAAAGTCTCATGGCTTACAAGTATTGATGAAACATCAGATAGGTCGTGAGTTTACTTTTACGGAAGCCATGGTAAACTCTGTGGGCGTAGTTCAAATTAAAATTGTCGACTATACGGCCAAAAGACGAAGACAACTTGAACAAGATGTTATTATGCCGCCATTAATTAAATAATGATACAACAATCCTATTGAACTCTATTATGATATAGCATTCAGTAGGATTTTTTTATATCGAACCTAAGTATTAGATACATTCGTTGATGATGCCTATGCTTTCACAAAAGGAAAGATAAAAGTTTTATGAAGTAGCTAGGGATACAGAATAGGTTTCTTAATTCTGATATAAATAAGAAAATATATCATTATATGTGTGAAGTATATTATAAAATTTTATAAGCGGAGAGAATATGAGAAAATTAATATGTAAGTCCATCTTAGCTACTATAGCTGTTGGGTTACTATCTGTAGGAAGTGTAACAGCAGATACTGTAGACACTGCTATATCTACAGATAATTCTGTATCTACAAAAACGCTTAAGTTAGGACATAATTTTAAAAATGTCGAGCCTAGAATGGATGGTTTACAGTGGCACTTTCATGATTGGCCTATAGAGAATACAAAAAAGGCGCATACTTTTAACGGAAAGTTATTAGAGGCAGCGAAGAAACTTCCATATGAGGTTAAGGCCCCTAGTTATATCCCTTATAGCTTTGAAATTTATACAGTACGTCAAGACAAAAATGATGTATTAGAGGTTGTATATTTTATAAAAAATTCCCAAACATATCGAGTTGGGAAGAGAAACTCTGGTAGTATTTTCGTTTATAGAATGGGCTATTCCGTGAACGATGTAAAAGATGTACCGTATGTTCCCGGTGAGTATAAGGACTTTGAATGGTCTGAACAAGGTGAATCTGGCGAAGTCTTTTACACCGGGGATCCAGCAGCACAACTAATTCGCAGCATTACGTGGACAAAAGACGGTATGGCATATTCCTTATTATTCTTAGAATCTGTGAAATCAGTTGATGCTGAATTCTATAAGGAGCATGTGGAGCCTGTAAATTATACGGCTATATAAATATACGATATTGGAAAAGCGGAAACCTGTGTAACCGCTCGAAGAGGAGAGAATATGAAGAAACTAATAACATCTGCTGTTTTATGTGCCGCGATGGCTACTGCAGTAAGCACCTTTGGCGTACAGCCAGTTAGTGCTACATACCCGTTAATAGATAAAAATGGTAATACCGTTCCTGTTGAACGAGATGTAGATGATAAAAAGATCATCGATGATAATAAAAAACTCGCTGATCGTTATCGTTGGTATGATCAAGTTGATGATTATGATTTAGTTAATACTAATATTGAGAGTACCGCGCAGGAATTTGGCTATCCTATACAAGTTCCGTCTTATATGCCTAAGGATTATGCAGTACGTGATGTAAAGGCCAAGGATCATGACGTATTAGAAATCGTTTATACAGAAACGGGCCGTGATGGAGAATTTGGTCCGAAATTAACCTTCTCTAATACAGATATTGTATATCGCATGGGGTGGGCTATCGATACAGTGGTAACACCTATATTAGAAAAGACAAATTACAACGCTAAGGATGCAGTTAGCTTTACTACCCCTAATGGGATCGCTGTACATACGTTAGGTTATAGTAAAGACGCTATTCAAATTGCTTATTGGGAAAAAGATAATAAAGTTTATATGCTCTACTTTGCTTCTTTAAGAAATCAAAACTTTGTAAGCAAAATTGTAGACTCTGTAGGTCCTGTGAGTAACGTAGCCATTGATGATACTCGACTACGTGGTGACCGAAATGATAAGCAAAATGTTGAAGAAAACGATGCAAAAAAGGTTAAACAAAATGATGATCCGGATTGGCCTCCTTATGAAACGATTGGCTTGCCATTGCGTACACATACGAATTCTGTGTGGCCTATACTTACCAGCAAAACCATCGGTTTACCTAGCGGTGTAATTAATGCATCTCATAAGATGTCCTATGACGTATCTGTACCAAGTTATTTACCGTTTGGCTATACATACTATGCTACACATTTTTATGACAATGATGTATTAGAAACTGTATATTGGAAGCAAGGTGAAGAGTATCAAGAGCGCAGCGGTCGTTGGGTAACTCATACTATGGTCTTCCGCATGAGCTACTCTATGGATACTGTATGGCCTGAAGAATATATCCCATGGGAGTACCATGACGTACAGTGGAGCGACTCCACTCCAATAGGGGAGGTTCAATATACAGGGGATGTAGATAAGGGCTTAGTACGCAGTGTTACGTGGTACAAGGATAATATGGCGTATTTCTTGTTCTTCCAAGTGCCTGTGAAAGCATCTGAAGCAGACTTTTATAGAAATCATGTAGTGCCGTTAAAAGATATCGATCCAAGTCGTACAGACTTAATTGGTGTAAAAACAATTCGTTAATACTAAATAGTAATAAGAA